>DAOVAN010000007.1 GCA_030671005.1 Caldifarciminota bacterium | reverse complement strand
ACCCCATTTATCGCACATTCTCTTTCAGTTTCCTTATTGTGCTCCATCAGAAATGAGCCACCTCGAAAATTCAGGAGCCACTCAATATCAACACCCATCTTTATTACCCGATAGGCAACCCCGTACGCCCGCAAGTGATCGGACTGCGACAAATCCATAGGGATAAGCAATTTATCAGCGTACAAGGGAAAAATGAAGATGAGTGCTACGAGACATCTCATAAGCAAACTCTACTCTTCATTCTTCCTGATGATTTCCATGATTTCCTTCGGATTCTTAGCATCCCTCAACAGCTCCCGCACCGGATGTTTGCGCAACAGCCTTGACAACTTGGCCAATGCCATGATGTACTCTGATTTCTTGCCTTCGGGTGACGCAATGAGGAAAATTATGTGAGAAGGCTTGCCGTCTATCGAAGAGAAATCTATACCCTCCGGAGACCTGGCAAATGCAAAAATGAGATCCTGCACGGCGTCGGTGCGAGCATGTGGTATGGCAATACCATCCCCTATCCCAGTAGACTCGAGATTTTCTCTCTTCGCCAACGCCTTGATGAATGCTTTACCGTCACGTACCAATTTTTTCGCTACCATGTGTTCAACTAATTCGTCTATGGCAGCTATTTTCTCCTTCGCCTTAATATCCATTATTATTGCTTCTAGTTTAAGATACTCAGAGATTTTCAGTTCCATCAAACCTCCTCTTGACCCTCGTCACAGATACCGACAACATGACAGCTGCGAGCGAGAGTCTATCATCTTCTATAATCCGATTATAGGTATCGAGGACGACACGAATATTTTCTTTGACTCTTCTTTTCTCTTGATCAGCAGAGCATCGATCTCGTATGCATCAACGTAGCGGTTAGTCACTTTCAGCTGATTACCATCTTCAAGGTGTAATGATGTCCAGACACCATTCTCAACTGCCTCATCTTCTAAAAGGTATAGCAACTTCCACCCGTCCTCTTCAGTTTTCTTATGAACGACCTTCACTTTCTGATGAGTGAGACTTGCCAGACGCGATACTCGATTGGGTTCAATAACGAACAACACGTACAGTTTGCTCTTAAAATCCTTACAGAGCTGAACCGCATCGGTCAGGATTGACTGGTCTGCGTCTTCAGTCAAAACTAGTAGGAACTTCTTGAAATCCATCTAATGCTATAGTATATATCTTGAAACATCCACATTGCGCACAATATCACCCAATTTCTTGTCCACGTAATCACGTGTGATCTTAATGCTCTTTACCATATTCGGCGCATTGAAGAGTAGTTCCTCGAGGAGTTTGGTCATGATCGTATGGAGGCGTCGTGCGCCAATGTTTTCAGTAGTTTCATTCACCTTAGCCGCAATTTCGGCAATGGCTTCAATTGCATCATTCGAGAATTCCACAACTACGCCATCGCTTGCTAATAGAGCAATATACTGTTTAATTAACGAATTCTCCGGCTCTACCAAGATCAACCTGAAATCCTCCTCGGTCAGCGCCGACAATTCAACCCGGATCGGAAATCGACCCTGCATCTCGGGGATCAAATCAGAAGGCTTCTTATTATGGAATGCTCCGGCCGCAATGAAAAGTATGTGATTGGTTTTGATCATCCCATACTTGGTCATAACATTCGACCCCTCAATTATCGGTAACAGGTCGCGTTGCACGCCTTCGCGCGAGACATCCGGGCCACCGGTCGCACCACCCCCCGCAATTTTATCGATCTCATCGACAAAGATAATGCCTGAATTCGCTGCTCGCTGTCTTGCTTCATTGACCACTTCATCCATATCCACAAGTTTCTCCGCTTCCTCATGCTGCAAGTATTGTATTGCCTCTTTCACAGGCATTTTTCTATTCTTCTTCCGCTTCGGCATCTTACTGCCAAAGGCTTCTTCCAAAGCAACACTCAATTCCTCGATACCACTCTGACTGAAAACCTCAATAAATGGCATCGCCGTGTGCCCTGACACCTCGAGTTCGACAACGCGGTCGTCTAACTTTCCCTGATGTAAGAGTACCCGCATTTTTTCACGTGTGTCACGAGCAGTCGTGCTTGCATCGGTCGCGGTTGCATCTTTATCTTGCCTCGCTGGGACTGGTAAGAGAATATCAAGAATCCGTTCCTCTGCATAGCGCTCGGCTTTTTCCTGCACCATCTTTGTCTTCTCCTGGCGGACCATATTAACCGATATTTCAACAAGATCTCTCACCATCGATTCAACATCACGACCCACATAACCCACCTCAGTGAACCGCGAAGCCTCCACCTTCATGAAGGGTGCACGCGCCAACCCGGCTAATCTGCGGGCGATTTCAGTCTTACCGACACCGGTCGGGCCAATGAGAATGATGTTATTCGGGTAGATCTCATCTTTTATTTTGCCTTCCACCTGCTGCCGCCGCCATCGATTCCGCAGGGCGATTGCCACCGCTTTTTTTGCCTCAGATTGACCAATGATGTATCTGTCTAGTCTGGCAACTGTTTCTTCGGGGGTGGGAAAGGCGTCATGCTTCAGTGTTTTCATCGAGGCCTTTTCTCCATCTGTAATTATTATATAGAATAAGACAAACATGTCAAGACAGCGAAGAATAATCTTCAATCGCACCAATATTGACAAGTGCAGAGATTTACGTAGAATTTTATTATGAAGGGGTTGTCAAAAATATTGTGTATAATGCTACTCTCACAGCAGATGATCAGCGCCATCAATCCGGATAGCATATTCCATGACCCCGAGGACATTTTCTACGTCAATCCACAAGCCGGTGAAATTAGGTTCAAGGTTTCAAAGAACAACATTCATGGAGCTTCCATCGTCATCGGAACGCAGTCCATTAACATGAACATCAACTACCGCGACGATAATTTCGATTACTATGTCATCAACATTAATGCCTTCGACACAACCCTTTCATATAGACTGCTCGTAAACGACGCCACAGACTCACTATTACTTCCTGCCGCAGGTAGTTTCCGTCCCGCCGCGGCGACTCTTTCTCAGACACCGAGCTGGTCTGCGGGCATGACCTATTACCTAATAAACACCGATGGTTTCTATAACGGTGATAGATCAAACGACCCAGGCGATAAAGCCGAATGGGGAGCAGGACCGGCGGGTTGGTCGTCATACGGTGGCGATCTGGCAGGAATATTTCTGAAGACAGAATACCTCGAATCTCTCGATCCGGACATCATCATGCTTTCGCCCATCTTCACCTCTAACTCAAACCACAAACTCGACCCCAGGGATTATGCGACAATCGATCCTGCATACGGTGACACTAATGATCTGAAGAGGCTTATCAGTGCAATACATGGAATGGACAAAAGAATAGTGCTAAGCGTCGTGTTCACCCATACTGGTAAGGATTTCCCAGCATTCGTCGATATTGCCAAGAATGGAGAATCATCGCAATACCTTGACTGGTATTCAATAAGGTCTATGCCGACGGATTCTGTTGGATTCAAATATGCATCCTGGCGTTCAGATCCTCGCTTCCCGCTCTTGAATCTAAGAAACAGACAGATCCACGATTATCTTATTGGTTTCATTGAGTATTGGGCACATTTTGGCTTTGACGGCTTCTTTATCGGAGAACATGAAGAGATTGATGCTGATTTCATGAGTGCACTCTATGATCACATGAAAGTGAGATACCCGGATCTACTACTCTTAAGCAGTGATTGTCGGTTGTATACGAAGCAAACCTCTGATGGTTGCTACAACAAAGATTTGACCAAAACTCTGATTGATTACTTCGTTGCAGACCGCATAAACACCGCAGAATTCGACAGCATCATCAGAAGTAGGCTCTTCTTCAATCCCCCGCAAATCAATTGCGCTAGTCTCATTGGTTTACATGATTATTCGAGACGCATCGGCTCAATTGTCAACCTGAACCTTGTGGAAATGATGTATGCATTTCTCTTCACATTTTGTGGCTCGCCGGTTGTTATGTACGGTGACGAAATCGGCATGATCGACTGTTCTCCGTTCAACTGGGGGAGTTTCAACTGGAGTACAGACCAGCAGAATCGCACACTGCTCCGTCGAATACGAGAATTTATCAAGATCCGCAAAGAAAATCCAGAAATCCGGGATAGACACTTCTTCACACTTTATGTCGACGACATCAAGAAGGTCTATGCATATGATCGAGGAGGATTGATCGTAGCAATGAATTGCGGAGCCAGTCACTCCTATGTCGAACTGCCGGCTTGGGACGGGACATATGTCGAGTTGATGAGCGGTGAGAAACACATGGCGTATTCTCAGAAACTCAGACTGTCGATAGATCCGATGTCGTACCGCATCTTGAAACGTGAGATTTAAACTCCATACAACCTTCGCACCAAAAGGTGATCAACCAGAAGCAATAAGCAAATTGGCCGAGGACGTAAAGAGGGGGGAAAAATATCAAACGTTGCTCGGCGTGACCGGCTCAGGCAAAACGTTCTCGATCGCCAATGTCATCGAACAGATTCAGATGCCAACACTGATCATCTCCCATAACAAGACTCTGGCTGCTCAACTGTACGGGGAATTCAATTCTTTCTTTCCGGAAAACGCGGTAGAGTATTTCATATCCTATTACGATTATTATCAACCAGAGGCATATGTTCCAGAAAGCGACCTGTACATTGAAAAAGACGCATCGATCAATGAAGAAATCGAACGCCTCCGCCTCCGTGCCACGTCTGCGCTACTCACACGGAGTGACGTCATAATCGTTGCTTCGGTATCATGCATTTATAACATCGGCTCGCCCGACGAGGTGAAAGCTCTCGTCGTATTACTGGAAAAGGGTAACGAAAAAGGGAGAGATGCAATACTGAACTCGCTGGTATCGATACAATATCAGAGAAATGACATCGACTTTGCACGCGGCACATTTCGGGTGCGCGGCGACTCAGTAGACATACATCCGGCCGACGAGCAGTATGGAGTCAGGGTCGATATTTTTGATGATCGCATCGAGCGCATACAGATATTTGATCCCATCACCGGACACACACAGAAGGAGCTCGACAACATTGTGATATTCCCCGCCAAGCATTTCATCACTACCCGGCCCCGCATTGAAGAAGCAATAGTAGCGATCGAGAAGGAACTCGATCAGAGAACCAGCGAGCTGAAAAGTCAGAACAAACTACTCGAGGCGCAGCGTCTTCTGCAAAGAACGAGATTTGATATCGAAATGCTCTTGGAGCTGGGTTACTGCCCGGGCATAGAGAATTATTCCATGCATCTCTCTGGTAGAAAGCCAAATGAGCGGCCGTTCTGCCTCATAGATTACTTTCCTGAGGAATTTCTAATCGTGATCGACGAATCACATGTTACGATACCACAAATCAACGGCATGTATGAAGGCGATCACTCACGCAAGCTGACACTAGTCGAACATGGCTTCAGGCTGCCATCAGCGTTGGAGAACAGACCGCTCAAATTCAAAGAGTTTGAGTCTCTGGTCAACAAAGCCATCTGTATATCAGCAACCCCGGCTGACTGGGAAATCGAACACTCGAAACATCGTATCGTCGAGCAGATTGTGCGGCCCACGGGCATTGTCGACCCTAAGGTTACAATAAAACCAGCCAAAAACCAGGTGGATGACCTGATCAATGAAATTCAAAAAAGAGTAGCCAACAAAGAAAGGGTCCTCGTGACAACACTCACCAAGCGAATGGCCGAAGACCTGACCGAGTACCTACACGAGATAGGCTTGCGCGTGAGATACATGCATTCTGAAATCAATGCGCTACAGCGAGTGGAAATCCTGCGCGGTCTCAGACTCGGCGAGTTCGATATACTGGTTGGCATCAATCTTTTGAGAGAGGGGTTGGATCTACCCGAGGTCGCGCTGGTTGCAATACTCGACGCAGATCGTGAAGGATTCTTGCGCAGTGAGCGCTCACTCATTCAGACGTCCGGACGTGCGGCTAGAAATGTACGGAGCGAGGTGATCATGTATGCCGATATAGTAACAGACTCGATGCGCAAGGCAATAAAGGAGATGGAGAGACGACGCAACAAGCAGATAGACTACAACGAAAAACATGATATTACACCAACAAGCATCATCAAAACCCACGATGAAATATTGAAGGCAACATCGGTCGCTGATCGCGTCGTAAAGGAAAAACGAAAAGAAGAAGTGAGCATGGACGAGATTACCAGGCTTTATAAGGAAATGGAGGATGCAGTAGCACTCCTCGAGTTCGAGCAGGCGGCAGAGATCCGTGACAAAATAAAGTCAATAAAGCGAAAGTTGGAGAAGTATGAGGGGAGGAAACATTAAAGCCAAACGTCAATCAAGAGATAAACAAACACAGCAATTCATGAGAATCATCAAGGTGGCCTTGAGGGAGGACATTGGACGGGGTGATATCACGACCGATGCCGTGGCCTCGGAAGAGGACCGGGCTCTGGGTATCTTATTCGCCAAAGAAGATGGGGTATTGTGTGGAATCGATATTGCACAGATGGTGTTTGAGTTGCTCGATGAGAACGTCGATTTTCAAAAGCAGCTGGCTGACGGCAGCGCGCTATCCCCAGGCGTCACGATCGCCATCCTCATTGGCAAAGCCTCAACCTGTCTCAAGGGCGAGAGAACCGCCCTCAATTTTCTGCAGCATCTGAGCGGAATTGCCACTCTAACCAGGCGGTTTGTGGATACTACAGACGGAAACATCAAGGTGCTGGATACAAGAAAAACCCTACCCGGTCTCAGGGTCATGGAAAAATATGCGGTTCGCGTGGGTGGCGGTCTCAATCACCGGTTCGGTTTATATGATATGGTCATGATCAAAGATAATCATATTCAGATCGCCGGCAGCATCACCGAAGCCGTGAATCGTGTCCGAAGAAAGAAGAAGAGATCCTTTATCGAAGTCGAAGTACAAACGCTGGAGGAGTTGAAAGAAGCAATTGCAGTAGAGGCCAACCGGATAATGCTTGACAATATGAATAAGAACCAAATAATCCAGGCCGTCGATCTGGTGCGCCAGACAGGTACCGGTATAGAGCTCGAGATAAGTGGTGGCATCAACCTGGACAACATCAGTCAATTTGCTGACAGTGGAGCTGACTACGTCTCTATCGGTGCCCTAACCCACTCGGCAAGGGCTTTAGACATTGCCCTCAGAATGAAACCCTTGGCTCAGACACGTCTTTGAAGAAAGACCCCAAATCATTTCTCTACTCTCTGATAGACTATGAAAGAATCATAGGATATGACTACGACCTGGAAGCATATAGAGATTTCTTAGGTCGACTCGGCGCACCACACAAGAAGCTAAAGAACATCATTCTAATCGCCGGTACCAAAGGAAAGGGCTCAACCGCAGCCATCATCAATGCCTGTTTGATGGAAAGTGGCTACAGAGTCGGACTGTACACCTCGCCTCATTTAAGGCGAATGAACGAAAGGATAAGGGTCAACAACAAGAGCATTTCCGATAGAGAGCTGAATAAACATATCAGCAACATCAGACCCCGAATCAAAGGGAAGCACCGGGCTAGGACCTTCTTTGAAATCCTAACCACCATCGCTTATTTACACTTCCTATCCAAAGGGACTGATGTCGCTATCCTCGAGGTGGGCCTGGGCGGCCGACTCGATGCTACAAATGCCACCGATCCGCTGGTATCGGTGATAACAAGGATTGGCTATGACCACACCAATCTACTGGGTACGAGATTATCACAAATCACTCATGAGAAGGCAGCGATTATCCGAAGGAACGGTAAGCTAATTACCATCCACCAAAGACCGGTCGTAGAAAAGATTCTCAGGAAAGTCGCGGAGGATAGAAACTGCAACATCATTTTCGCCGATGAACTACACGATGTGAGGGTAATTAATCGATCAATAAAAGGCAGTGGCATCTACATTTCCGGAAAAGTCGGCAATTTCAAAACCTTCTTGCCTTTAATCGGGGCACATCAAATCGAAAATCTATCTGTCGCATTAGCAGTATGCGCGGAACTGCGGCAAACGGGCTTTGAGCTCGATCAGGCGGCAACAAGGGAAGGGATTGAAAAAACTGAACTCCATGGAAGATTCGAACTCATATCCGAGAACCCGCCGGTCATATTCGACTGCGCCCACAACAAAGATTCATTTCAGGCATTGGAGAAAAATCTTCAGACTTTAAACATTAGAAATTTCTACTTGATATTCGGCACAAACAAGGATAAAGACATGAGATATTGCCTTAAGTACATTTTCCCAAAAGCAAAGGAAGTTTTTCTCGTTGGGACTGACAATCCAAAGGCAGTCTGTCCGCAAGAGCTACTAAGAAAAGCGCGGAGATATCAAAAAGATCTCACGTTTGCCAAATCAGTGAAACATGCCCTTTCAACAATTAAGAAAAAGGATAGCTCAACCGCTATCATCATCACTGGTTCATTCTATCTATGGCAAAGAGACTGGAAAGTATGATGGTAATGATTCGCCTTTAGTCACTCCAGATCTTTCTTCATCTTTTCATATTCCTGCTTTGTTATCTCACCTTTCGCGTAGCGCTTCTTAAGGATGTCGAGTGCAGTCTCATCGCTGCCGCCACGCTTCATCCATTTTTCCCCACGCACGACAAAGTATATTACAACACCAATCAAAACCATGAATATCAACCACATAAAAGCACCTCCATAACCCCAAGACATATGACCCCAATCGCCCATCCCGTGCCATCCTCTTGGATAATAACAAGAGGACGAAATCAGAGTCAACAACAAAAGCAGCGTGAAAAATCTCATAATACCCTCCTTAGATATTATCGAAACCCTTTTTCAATTTTGCTTCCACTTCACTTGCCAAACCCGCCAACGCCTCATTTTTCACTGATGACATCGCTGCGGTGGGTTTCATGACACCAACCCACACTTTATTGTTCTTCTCATACACAATGACATTGCAGGGCAGCAAGAGCCCAATGTTCCATTCAGCAGAAATCGCTTTATGCGCCAGCTTAGGATTGCAGGCGCCCAGGATCATGTATCGGGGAAAAGCTATGTTCAGTTTTTCCTTGAATTTTGCCTGGACATCGATGGTCGTCAGTACTTTGAATCCTTCTTTCTGAAGCTCCTGCTCCACCCTTTGCATTGTTTCATCAAAATCTGAGTCGGTATCTTTAACAAAACCATAATTCATACTTACCTCCAAGCGATTATAAAGCACACGACTCATATGTCAACGAATTCGAAATCGACCCCTTATATCGCATGGCTGCTACGATTAGTCATTACAACTTTGGCAACTGCTTTTCCTTAATCCATGAATAGAATACCGGAACGAGTATGAGGTTAGCAAAGGTTGCGCTTACGAGACCGCCGATTATGGGTGATGCCATGGGTTTGATCACCTCAGAACCTGCCGAGGTGAAGAACATAATCGGCATGAGTGCCAGCACTGTGGTAAGCACCGTCATCACTATAGGTCTGACTCGCAGCAACCCGCCGCGCGCGACCATTTCCCGTACTTCATCAACGTCCCTGGGTTTCTTTTCTTTAAAAATACTCTTAAAGACAGCCAATAGCACAACTGCGTTGTCGGTGGCAACACCAAATAATGCTATGAATCCAACCCACACCGCGGTCGAGAACTTAAATCCTAGTAAATACAGAGGAATGACGCCTCCGACTAGTGAAAAAGGTAATCCCAGTGCAACGATAAGGACAGACGGTAAATCTTTGAAGGCAAAATAGAGCAGGAGCAATATCACGGCCAAGCAGATCGGTAAGACAACGGCCAATCTGCTTCTTGCCTCGACTTCAGATTCAAACTGGCCACTCCATGTTATATAGTATCCTGGTGGTATCTGCAGCTCGCCCGAAGCGATCCTCTCATCGACTGCATGCTGTGCATTCCGCACAAAATCGACCAAGCCTGTCACATCCTGATTCACATTTATGAAAACCCTGAAATACGGCATTGTGTTTTCGGATTGAATCATTGCCGGGCCGAGTGTCTTGTTGAACCGTACGAGGAGACTCAACGGGATTTGTCCGCCACTCGGTGTCGGAATGAAGAGACGACCCAAAGCCTCTGGACTATCCCGAAAATCCCGCATATAGCGTACGCGTACTGGATAACGCTCCCTGCCTTCGACTGTCTGGGTGATATTCATACCGCCAATAGCCATGGCGATAATATCCTGCACCGTGCCTAGATGAAGGCCGTGGCGCGCAATCTGATTGCGGTCGATCTCTATCTCGAAATATGGACGGCTTCCAATGCGCTCTGCGTATACGCTTGACGCACCTTTCAATTGCTGCACAATCGCCTCGAGCTCAGTTGCAATACGCTCTATTTGTTTCAGGTCAGGACCAAACACCTTTATCCCAACCGGGGTCTGAATTCCGGTGGCGAGCATGTCGATTCGATTTCGAATCGGTTGCGTCATGATCGGGCTGACACCCGGGATCTTTGTCTTCTTTTGAATCTCGTTAATCAGCTTGGCTCGTGTCATTCCTCTACGCCACATTTTTTCTGGTTTCAGATGAATGATCGTCTCAATCATGGTCACCGGCGCGGGATCAGTAGATGTTTCTGCACGGCCGAGCTTTCCAACCACCCACTCGACCTCATCAGGGAATTCGTTCTTGATGATAAGGTCCTGTTTCTGCATGACATCCATAACCTGGGTAAGAGAAGCACCCGGCAACAATACCGGCATGAAAAGCAAGTCGCCCTCATTCAAGGGTGGCATAAACTCCTGCTTTACAAACAAAGATGTACTCAGCCCAGCAACTAAAAACGCAACAAAGATGATGAGAACAATACGTTTGTGGTTCAGGGACCATCTTATTACCGGATAATAAGTCTTTCTCAAGAGTCTCGAGACAATATTCTCGTCGGGCAGACGCAGCCGTCCTCGGATCAGATAATAGGCAAGAGTCGGCAACAGGCAGACTGCGATCAGCGCCGCACCGACCATGGCAAAGGTCTTCGTATATGCTAATGGTCTGAACAATCTACCTGCCTGGCCAGTCAACACAAAGACTGGAACAAAACCAATGATCGTTGTCAGAAGAGCGAAGAATACGGGACGACCAACTTGCTTCGCACCGTCAATACATATTTCCAGACGCTCACCTGCAGACAATTTCCCATGCTGCTGGCTTTCTGCAATCTTGCGATATATGTTCTCTACGAGAACTGAACCGGCATCAACCATGACGCCGATTGCTATTGCAATACCACCCAAAGACATTATGTTAGCATCGATGCTAAAAATACGCATTAGGATAAATGATATTAAAATTCCAATCGGCAACACAATCGAAATTATCATACCACCGAAGAAATGAAGTAGAAAAATTACGACAACAAACATTGTAATGAGAATTTCCTGGGTCAATGCATCCCTCAGGGTATTCACGACGCGGTTGATCAGATCGGTGCGATCATAAAAAGGCACGATCCTCACGCCGGATGGTAAGCCTACTGCTAATTCCTCAATCTTTTCTTTTACTCCCTGGATCACCCTCAACGGATTTTCACCATGGCGCATGACCACGACGCCTCCGGTTACTTCAGTGCCCGCTTTGTCTAATGCGCCGCGTCTAAAATCCGGACCGATGGCAACGGTACCGATGTCCCTTATATAAACGGGCACACCGCCCTGCGCAGCAACTGCGATATTCTCGATGTCTTCGATCTTCTTTATGAATCCGACACCTCGAATGATGAATTCAACGCTCCCCTCTTCGAGAATTTTTGCTCCGATGTCGATATTGGATCTCTTAACCGAGCTCAGTACGTCGGTTACCTTCACATCATAATGTGCCATCCTATTTGGATTGATATCTATCTGATACTGTTTTACATAACCGCCCACCGAAGCGACTTCTGATACGCCACTCACCGCATTGAGCTGGTAGCGCACGTACCAGTCTTGAATGCTACGTAACTGGCCCAAATCATAAGTCGAAGGTATTAGCTTCTTGCCATCGGCAGGGCAGTTACCCGGTCCTGGATATGACTTCTGTGGATGGTCCTGGCAGAAGAAACCATTTTCCACTGTATACCAGAATATCTGACCGACCGCGGTGACATCAGGGCCTAGAGTGACCTCTGCGTCGGGTGGTAGATCACTCGTGGCAAAATTCAATCGCTCAAGTACCCTGGTTCTTGCCCAATAATAATCAACGCCTTCCTTGAAGATGATGTTCACCAGGCCAAAACCGAAAGCCGAGGATGACCTTATGGTCTGGACGCCCGGTGTGCCCATCAATTTAGTGGTTAAGGGGTAGAGAATCTGGTCCTCGACATCTTTGGGACTGCGCCCGGGCCAATCTGCATAGACGATGACCTGAAGATCACCGATGTCTGGGATGGCATCGATCGGGGTGTTGCGCACTGCGAATATGCCCAACATGATCACCAGAACAGCCCCGGTGATGACTAGAAATCTATTCTTCAGACAAAGCTCGATTACTTTTTCGATCATCTATCTCTCGGAATTAGTGCTGATGACCAACCGGTGCCGCTTCTTTTTCCTGAACGCCCAGAGCACCACCATAGCCTATTGCGGCCACCCCGGTTAGATTACTCTCGGAATCCATCAAGAAATTACCATTAATCACAACCATCTCATTCTCGGACAACCCCTCCAGCACGGGGTAATAACGCGCGCCGGTTTTATCCCCGTGCGTATAAACCTCGGGTCCCAGCTTTACTACACGTGGCTGAAACTTACCATCACCAATAGCTACCCAGACAATCTGGCGATTCCCCATATCGAGCACCGCATCCTTAGGAATCGCGATGGCCATACTCGTGCCGGTTGAGCTGCGCATTTCATAAAGAGCGGTTATTTTGGCTTCGATGAACATTCCTGGTTTCAACCTCCACTCCGCATCGTTCAACCGTATCCTCGCATTGACCGACCGCGTCTTCGAGTCAAGAACCGGGTTGATAGACACGACCCTGCCTCTAAACTCCTCGCCCGGGTACGCGCTCGATGTGACGATAGCATCCTGGCCCCTCTTGACCCATCCTATGTCAGGCTCATATATGTCGGCATAGATCCAGTTTCGTCCTTCAGGCATTATCAGCGATCTCTCAGGCTGTCTTGTATTCCTCAAACGCCGTACTTCCGCATCATCCATTCCCAACAACCTCAATTTGTATTCCGTGCGCCTGATGAGCTGGGCAATGCGTCCTTGCGTTGCTTCATCACCAACGTCAATTGTCTCGCTCAGCTGGAGCGCGTTAACATATTCCTCCTGGGCCGTCACTAATTCAGGGTCATAGGCCACCATACCCACTGCTCTTATCTCTTTATGCACGTGAAGTCTCTTCGCAGGTACCATTCTGATACCCGCCAACTCCATGTCCTGCGCACTGAGGTGCAGTGCGCTCTCTGAATCATCTTTTTCATAAACTGGGATCAAAGACATACCACAAATAGGGCAATTACCCTCTTCATCCGATTTCACTTCCGGGTGCATCGAACACGTCCAGTATTGTACTTCTGAACCTTTATCCGTTTCGGTCTCCATTGATTGCTCTTTTTGCTGCATAAGCATGATGTATTTTTCCGGATCTTTCATGAATTCTGTATCGCAGCCCGGGCAGCACTTGTAGTATTCTTCACCTTTATATTTAACGACCGGGGTGGACTTATGAATCGTGAACTCATCACCGGTCACTGGACAAATCGCTTCAGTACCGATCAGTTCTTTGTCTAGTTCAACCTTTGCCGCCTTCTCTCCACAAGAGAGTATAACCAGCAAAGTCAACATACAGAAAAAGACAACGCTCGATATTCTGTGTTTTGTAGACATAATACCTCCTCGTTTCTAATTAACAAGACCGACAGCTTCCTCTAGGTCGGCTATGGCCGTGAATAAATCTACTCGCGCCTGTTCATATTCGTACTCGGTTAGGACCAACAACTTTTCACTCTCGAGCAGGCTTTGAAATTCTATCGTGTTCACCTCGTATGCGGCAAGCGCGGATTTCAATCCGGCCTCGGCCTGAGGTAGAATTGAATTCTTGTACAAATCCACTACGTGCTGAAACTTTCGGACTCGCGTCTTAGCTTCCTTCACTGCCAGCAGCACACTATTCTCCATCGTCTGGTAATGAGCAGATGCCTTGTACAATCTGGCCTCGGCTTCTCTCACAAACTCTCGCTGCTTTCCCCAAAACCAAATAGGGATGGTAACACCGACCATATACTTGTTGTTATAGACATCATTGTCCATATGTTCCAGTGTATATCTGAGCGCAAAATCTGGTAGATAGGTCTGGCGTGCTATCGACAACATGACTTCTGCTCCCCTGCGCTGCAATTCATATGCCTTTAATAATGGCTGGTTTTCTTCAGCCAGTGTGTACAACGTGGATAATCCTAAGGTATCTTCAGTTATCTCCAGTCCACCAGGTCTCGCCACTATCGCATCGAGGTCGCGGTTCAGCAGAGTGTTGATTCTCGCCTCAGCTATGTCCATGTCATCTCGTAGTATCACCAGTTGATTCTCAGACCGGGCCAGTTCCACCTGGGCTCTGAGCACCTCGGCCTGAGACGCCTCATTAATTGAATATTTGTGTGCCGTGATGCTGTATATCTGTTCCAGAAAAGCAATTGACTTCTCTACCGTGGCGATGTTCCTATAGAGCAAGAATAGTTCTGCATAGGTTTTTTTCACATCCCTTGTCACTTGCTGGATCTTGCTCATGTACAGATTATAGTATTGATCAGTCTCGGTGCGGGCGAATTCAGATCGGCTTGTAATTTTTGTGGGGAAGGGTACAGGCAAGGTCACACTATACATCCTCATGTTGTCGCTAAACTCAGCAGCAACAATGGGGTCGGCCAGATAGCGGGCCCAGCTGATTTTTGGTCGCTGCGCTTCATAGTCCCCCTTTATCGCCTGTATTTGGGGATTGCTCGCCTTTGCTTCCTCAATCAGTGCATCGAGCTTCAATATCGCTTCATTATCTGCATGACCCAAGATCGGAAGCACAATGATCAAAAAGAACACGAGGCACAATAATTTCTTCATCAATTATTAAAAGACGTATGGAAACGTAAGGAGTTACGTACCGGGTCTGTTCAGAATCGTTTTCCTAGATGTGGGTCAAAGAATGAAAAGCCGGCGCGTGCCAAACATGCGGACTAAGTGTGAGTCCTGGCATATGCGCCGGCTGGGAGGAACCAATAAAGCATCTCCTATGCTTTTATTCCCCGTTTGGATTATTAGGACGTCCCAATGCCTGATAAGTTACGCAGGATTTGAGTCTAGCGTGTCTTACCTTCTGGCACGATATCGATGAGTTTCTATCTTTGATAAAATGATGAGTTTATTCTGGACAGGAACAATCGGTGCTCGGTGATTCGTTGTTTTGTTGCATACACTCAATACACTCACGCTGCTCAACACATTCTTGCATTGCTTCTTCGATAACCGCGATGTCCACCTCACACGCACAATCTCTAGCTTTCTCCAGCACTGCCATCTGACGATGACAACATTCAGCAATCTGATCGATGATCTCTGCTGCGCTTTCTTCATCGAGAACTACAACGCAAGCAATGGCAAGATCCGTCTGGTGCAGCATTTCTGCCAACAACGCTTCACTGATCTCAACCCCTGGCTCGAGCAAAGACGCAAATTCGTCAGTCCGCTTATCAGCAAAAACCGCATGTAATCTGGCCTTGCCTTCAATATCAATAGTTAGCAAAAGCTGCACGCGCTCAGTAGCTATCTTGACAGGGTAAAGCACATCACCAGGCAGACTGTTGGCGCTCAACGAAACAGTAGCCACCCCGAACACTAATATCAATAACACTATCGCAAAAACTCGCACCATGACCGGGTTCAGAATGAATATTTCCCGGAATGAGAATCGCTTCGATGTTTTCTGTTCACTCGAAAGCGCACGTGCCTGTTTGATTGTGGCCTCGACCGCCTCTGCGCTAGGTTCGGGTTTGGGCAGGTCATTTATGGTATTTGCCAGGTACAATAACGGTTTCAGCTCGTCTGCATACTCAGCATATTCATGCAGGCAATCATCAACCGACCGGCCTTTTCTGACTTCGGCTATTAGTCTGTCGAATATTTCTTCAATCTTTGCTTTCATAACCTCGTTTCGAAAAATAACCACGTAATGCCCTCAAGGCCCTGAATTGAAGCACCTTTACTGCACCAACCGATTTACCCATGAATTCAGCCACTTCGCTATTGTTATATCCTTCAATGAACTTAAGAATTATCACCTGCCGCTGCTCCTCGGTTAAGCCATGCATACCTTTTCTCAGTCGTTCTCTGGTCAAAGCCTGTTGGGCAAAGTCAACTGATTTGTCAGCAACCTCATGCGACATATCAGACAGTGACGTTTCACGGCGCACCGCTCTTTTTCGATAAAAGTCTATTAATGCGTGCTTGGCTATCTTATATATCCAGGCGTGGAAATTGCCCCGCTGCTTACTCAATGCCTTGACAACCTTCAAAACAATTTCACTCGTCAAATCCTCAGCGTCTTCGGGTTGATTTACTCGGTAGAAGGTGTAGCTGTAGATTCTAGAATAAACATATGAACATACCTGCGACAAGGCATCCTTATCACCTTTCTTTGCTTCATCAACAATCCTCCTAAGCTCATCTTCGTCTAAATCTCTTCTCAATAGTAAAGACGGATATTTCTTCATAAAGTTACACAAATTATAGGCACAACGGGTCAAAAGTCAATTTTTTTGAGTCGAGCGACAGCTGCCTTGACAATACCCTACTTTTTTGGTAGAATATAGCGTGAGATTAACCACAATGACGACATACGCGGTCCAAGCAATGCTCCATCTGGCAAATCAACCTGAAGGCCGAGTGGTGTCACTGAGAAAGATCGCATACCAACAGGGAATAAAGGCGAAGTACCTGGAGCGAATCTTCTTGAAGCTCCACCGCGCCGGGATAATTGCGAGCAAGAAAGGCCCGGGCGGTGGTTATTACATTGACCGGCCGATTAAATCAATTAAGATAGGGGAAATAATGGAAGCGGTCGGTGAATCCCGAGGCCTGGTAAGGTGCCTGATCGCAGACGCTGAAGACTGCTGTTCGCGTGCAGACGACTGCTCTATCCGACCCTATTGGAAGAGAATGAAAGACACGATTGACACGTTTCTGAATTCCTCAACCCTCTATGACATCATCAATGAGAAAAAGAAACGATGATGATACTCAGTACGTCTCTTATATAAGGATACTGAATTGGAGAAATTACCTGAAATAGGCAAAATATCAGCTGAGGTCTTCAATCAATTGATCTACCCTCATCTGGGAGCGAAGCGCCCTGAAATACTCGTCGGACCGCAACATGGAGTCGATGTTGGAATCGTTGAGATTGGCGACAGAGCCGTGGCCATGACGAGCGATCCAGTATTCATTGTACCTGAATATGGCTTCAGAAGAGCTGCCTGGTTTGCCACCCACATTCTTGCATCAGATGTTGTAACCTCAGGCCTTCCGCCCACTTACCTGACGATCGACCTGAATCTCCCCTTATCGACGACTGAAGACGAACTGGCGACTATCTGGAATACGATTGACGAAGAAAGCAAGAAAATGGGTATGGCAATCATCTGTGGTCACACCGCAAGATATGATAACTGCAATTATCCAATGGTGGGTGGCGCCACAGTATTGGCAGTCGGCGACATCGACAAATATGTAACTCCCAAGTTTGCAAAGAAAGGCGATAAAATAATCATCACCAAGGGTCCAGCAATCGAGGCCTCGGGTATCTTTGCAACCATGTTCCCGAAGTATATTGCCAGGACCTATGGACAAAACTTTGCCAAAGAAGCACAGACTCTTTTCTATAAGATGTCGGTTGTGGATGATGCGATGACTGCGATAAGAGTCGGTGTGCGTGATGATGGGATTACTGCAATGCACGATGCAACTGAGTGCGGAATCTGGGGAGGTCTGTATGAAATCGCTCAAGCAGCCGGACTCGGGGCACGTATCCATAAGTCAAAGATCGTAATCGAAGAATATGTCCAAGAAATCTGCGATCTCTTTGAGATTGACCCTTACAAATCGATTAGTGAGGGAACCCTGATATTAACCTGCCGCGAACACAAAGCTGATGCTTTAGTGGAAATCCTAAATCAAAGTGGCATAAAGGCTTCTATTGTTGGTGAACTGGTCGAGTCCAAGCATGGCATATTGGTGCTCGATGAGAACGGCGAAAAAAATCTGGAGCATCCTCGCGTGGATCCATTCTGGCAGGCTTTTTATGGGGCGTTGCAAAAGCGCAAAGAGCTCGAATCTTAGACAGACGAGAGAAGAATGACATGATCTATCTTGACTACAATGCAACAACGCCGACCGACCAACGGGTGATCAAAGCAATGCTTCCCTATTTCCACGATATCTCAGCAAACCCCTCTTCGATTCACAATGCCGGGCAGAAGGCTAGACAAGCAGTGGAAAGTGCGCGCGCGACCCTGGCCAAGATGCTCAAATGCCAAACCGATGAAATATATTTCACTTCAGGCGGGACTGAATCGGACAATATCGCGGTCAAGGGCACGGCTTTTGCCGGAGGTAAAAGGAAAAAGATTGTCACCTCAGCGATCGAGCATCATGCCGTCCTCACAACGTGCGAGTACATGCACAAATTCGGCTTTGAAATAGTGAAGGTCCCGGTTGACCAATACGGCATTGTTGATTTGAATGTCCTCGAGAAAGAGGTTGACGACGACACGCTGCTCGTCTCGGTCATGCACGCCAATAATGAAATTGGTACCCTTCAACCGATCCGAGAAGTCAGCAAAATCACGCAGCGTCACGGCGCTATTTTTCACACCGATGCGGTGCAAACAGTAGGCAAGATGCCAATCGACATACCCTCGATGGGTATCGATATGCTTTCATTGTCCGGTCATAAGTTCTATGGTCCAAAAGGGGTTGGTGCACTCGTTGTCAGAAAGGGGATGCGGTTCGATCCGCTGAGTCACGGTGGTCATCACGAGCAACGAAAACGTGCCGGTACCGAGAATGTTCCAGGTATTGTCGGCCTGGGTAAGACATGCGAGATCGCGATTGACGAGATGGATGCGGAAGAAAAACGACTAAGAAAACTGAGGGATAGATTGTGGCAAGGAATAAGTACCAAGGTTTCCGAACTAAAACTGAATGGACATCCTGAAAAGAGACTAGCCAACACTCTCAACTTCAGCGTGAAATACATTGAAGGCGAATCTATGTTACTGCAATTGAATATGAACGATATAGGTGCCTCGAGCGGTTCGGCCTGCACCTCAGGCAGTCTCGAAGCCTCACATGTACTGCTCGCCATGGGTGTACCACATGACATGGCACATGGCTCTCTACGTTTTTCTCTCGGACGGTTCAACACCGAAACTGATATTGACAAGGTGATCAGCGTATTCCCTGGAATCGTCGAGAAGCTCAGGGCGATATCTCCGCTATATAAACCTAGTATTACAGGCATGCACAAGGAGTGACAATGCAATATTCACAAAAGGTGATGGATCACTTCATGAACCCACGCAATGTGGGCGAAATGCAAGACGCAGATGGTACCGGCACTTGCGGAAATCCCGTATGTGGTGATTTGATGACATTCTATGTCAGAATCGAACCAAGAACTGATGAGCTTGAAAAAGCACGCATCTGTGAAATCCGCTTCAAAACCTTCGGATGCGGTGCCGCGATCGCTGTAGCATCAATGGCCAGCGAAATGGCGAAGGGTAAGACACTATCCCAAGTCATAGACCTATCGCGCAATGATGTTACGGATGGACTCGATGGGCTCCCGCCGGTCAAGATGCATTGCTCAAATCTTGGTGTACAGGCAATCCATGAAGCCATAAAGGATTACTTAACGAAAATCGGCAGGCAAGACCTGGCAGAAAAGATCCGTGGTTGCCCCAAAGAAGAGCATTAGTCTCGATACACCATTCGTAGATTAGCAGTATCAGACACAACTCGCTTGCATTTGGTTCCGCTATATATATAATGAAAATTGTACACCATCTTTTATAAGAATCCTGTTTTGTTGCGAAGTCGCCAAGCTATTAAATGAAAAACCGCAAAGAACTCAAACAACTGATCCAGAAAGTCCTGGACAACGACGAAGCCGCGTGTCAGAAGATACTGAATTTATATAAAGGAAGAATCTTCAGTTATGTGTACCGCATGGTCCGCAATTATCATGATGCTGAAGATATCACCTTCGATACTTTTATAAAGTGTTTCAAAGCCTTAGCGACTTTCGACACATCAAAGCCATTTACCACCTGGCTTTTCACAATAGCCCATAACCTGACCATGGATCATTTCAGAAAGAATAAACATGAATACGAGTATCTCGACGAGAGGCATGCGAGCAGCGATAACCTTGTGCAGAAATATGACAGAAAGAAGAAAATGGAACAAATTGATGAGGCACTACTACAACTGCCGCCCGTGGATCGCGAGCTGGTCATTCTGTTTCACAAAGAAGAATATTCGTACAAGGAAATCAGCGAAATCCTGGACATGCCGATAACAACCATCAAAACCCGGCTACATCGGGCAAGGAATAGACTGAGGGTACTGGTTCACGAAAAACCGACGAAAACATGAAACCTACTAGCTATTTCTACGTATTACCTAGTGATGAAGCATAAAGAGATAGAAAGACTAATCCAGAAAAAGCTCGACCGCGAGCTGAGCATCGACGGAAAACGTAAGCTGGATATGCATCTGGCGCAATGCCCCCAATGTACGCAGCTCTACCAGGAAATGGCACAAACCACCAGAAGCGTGACTGAACTAATTGAGTTCTACCCGCAAGCTGGTTTTAATGCTCGCGTCCTCGCCAAACTGGGCTTAAAAAGAAGATTCGCCTGGACAAGAGCAGCAATTGCCTTTATTGGTAGCTGGGTCGCGGCCCTCTTGCTTTTTGCCTACTCACCCTTGCCGGCTCAAGCCTTGAACCGTCTAGCGACGTCGATCCCTGCGTTCATGAGGCTATACGATAAGATACAGATCGTGGTCTCATCGCTGAATCAGGTGCTCTCACCACTGGTCAAGGGCTCGATCAACACCTTGAATCCAGTCATTGGATTGGTCTTCAGTATTATGTTCGTTTATTTCTTAGGCAAAGCTTTACAAAAGGAGGTAGAATGCAAAGCCTAACAATTCTTCTCATACTTGCAGCTTTAGCTAGTCCATTATCTGCAAACAACCAAGCCTACATCGGATCAATGGACGAGGTGGAAGTGACTGCGTTCAGATATGCTAATGAGGATATCGCCTGGAGTGGATTGATGCCGGCGGTTGAAGTCACGGCGCCCTATTATGACGACGCCATGCAAATAGGGGTAATGGACGAGGTTGTCGTCGAAGCACCCCGTTATGAAAAAGGAGATGTCGCCTGGAACACTATGATGTCCCTCGTCAATTTCATGACGAACCAGTACGTACATGATAAACTCGACCAGGCGAACGCCCAAACAATATCCCTGGAACATACAGTAGAGGCGGAACGCGAGCTAGACCGTCCAGCCACTGATGTCCGTATGCAGGCAATTCTCACTGGCACGACCTTTAGTGGCGATTACCACTTGCCAGAGACTGATACTATTGAAGATGACGTGACCGTTACTGGTGGCAATGCGAAGATCGACGGAGTGATCAGTGGTGATCTAGCGGTCATGGGCGGTACCGTGGATGTCAACGGAATGGTCGACGGCGATGTCGCAGTGCTTGGAGGCAATCTCGAAATAATGGGTTTCATCGATGGTGATGCTGCAGTATTCGGCGGCAACATAAGGAATAAAGGCATCATCGACGGCGACCTCCATGTGATCGGTGGCACCGTATACCTGGATTCCGCATCAGCCGTTAATGGTGATGTAAGCATGGTGGGTGGCACTGTTGAACGTCATGAAAATGCCGAGGTTCTGGGCAAGATCGAATCGATTGAGATCAAAGCACTGGAAAAGATTTTGCCACGCATAAGTAAGGCATTCAGGCTTCCCAGAATGATCCCTGGAGGCGAGGCATTTCCAAGGATCGTTTTCATCGGGATGCTCGTCGTATTCTTCATACTAAACATCCTCGTCATACTCATCTTTCCACAAGCTACCGGCAATATCGCCGAAAAAATTCAACAAAGTGTGTGGGCTTCAGTTGGCCTTGGCATCGCCTTTCAAATCCTGTTTGTACCGCTTATCGTGCTCTTAGCCGTATCAATAATCGGCATACCGCTAATCATCCTCCTCCCACTTGCTATCTTTCTCGCGACTCTATTTGGAATCACCGCCCTTTCACTGGTCGTCGGCGACCGGGTCGTTAAAGGATTCAACTGGAAGGTCGAGAGTCAAGTAGGAAAGTTCTGCGTTGGCTGGCTAGCAATCATGATAATCCCCATCGTCGTTATACTCATCGGCCCACCGATATTCGTGATAGGTGCTGTCATCTTCTATGTTGCGACAACCATCGGCTTGGGCAGTGTGATCTACACATTGATAAGACGCAAAAAGGTAGTGGTAGCAAAGAAGTAGCATACATATGAAAAAAGGCCAGGCATTCATCTGCCTGGCCTTTTTTTTGAAAAACCGAAGTATTCATGTTGAATTTTCTTAATATTCAGGTATAATGAAACATGATCGGAATCGACCATGCTAAAGAGTTAATCAACAAGCGTGATTTCGATAAGCTGGATGACCTCTGGACTGATTTGATTATAGAAAAAGATATCGGATTAGACGGATACTTTGACGTTGCCGATACCCTCAAAGACGCTGGTGAAGCCAGCCGGGCGCTGCTTTTGATAGAAATCCTTGGTGAACACTACGAATCACAGCACGACTACAAGTGCGCGATCGAAGTCCAGAAACACATCTTGCGCTATCAGCCTGAAAGCCCGAAAACACGGGAAGAAATCATTAGGTTATACAAAAAGCAACACGCGGATTCGCAACATCTCGATGAATACCTGGAATTGTCCGGCTTAGACAAGGGTGAACCCATTCTGAAAGCCATAAGGCGGTTCGAAGAATTCCTCAAGTATGATGTTGGTAAATACTTCTATTTCGAACGCTACGGTATGGGTGAAGTGGTTGATGTTAAACCTAACCGACGCGAGATCGTCATCGATTTTGAAAAAAAGGAAAAACACTTCCTCACGATTGAAATTGCCAAGGGACTGCTATCACCAATCAACGAAGGTCATTTTCTCTACAAGAAGTTCAAGAATATCGACGAACTGAGATTATTAGCTGCTTCACAACCTCTCGATCTTGTAGTCACGCTGTTGAAAAGTCTTCGCGAATCTTTATCGGCCTCGAGAGTCAAGGGTTACTTGGACGGTATCGTGCCTGACGAAGAATTGGGCAGGTTCTGGGAAAGAGTCCGGAAAGCACTGGAAAAACACGATAACATAAGGGTTGCCGGCAAAACCGCCAAGATGTATACCTATGTTGAGTCGGCAGTAGATAAAGAGAATCAGGCAATCGATGCCTTTCACAAGGCGAACATCCAAGAAAAATACCTGTTAGCTGAAGAATATGCCAAGCGACAAACGGCTGTCTTCGACATCCTGGCACCGCACATTGAGCAAATGGGTAATCAGATGCAAAAAACCCATCCTGGCATATCCCTCGACATACTAATGTTATATGAAGACATGGGAAAA
This sequence comes from Caldifarciminota bacterium, assembly GCA_030671005.1. Taxonomy (GTDB): domain Bacteria; phylum Hydrothermota; class Tepidihabitantia; order SM23-42; family SM23-42; genus SM23-42. Next base: position 673 of record DAOVAN010000007.1, on the reverse strand, counting down.
CCCGATGCTCTGCGATATTCCATCGAAGATATACTGGACGTGAACATGCCCGAGGAAGTAATAATTGATATGGCAAATCATGAGCACCAAACCAGGCTAATATCCATTATAAAGGACAAATACCCTGACGAATGGGTCAAGTCTACCACCAATATCGTGTTCGAGAGTGATGATTTCAAACTACTCGATTCAGCGGCCGATCACCTAAAGAACGTACCCGGCAAATTGACAGACATTTATCACAAGATATTCGCCATGCCAAAACAACACCCCAAGCAGTTTCAATGGGTGCTCAAAAGAATCGAAACCGGTGTCCTCCGCGAATACCTACAGCCAAGACTAATACCCAGGCTCATTGACAGCCTCGACTATGTACGCGGCGTAAAATCCACCGTCAAGAAAATTCTATCCTTGGACAACTTCGATGCGATGCTTGGGCAAGCATCAGAAAAAGATGCCTTAAGAATTCGGGAGTCAGTTAAAGGAAGCGCGACGCTGACCGATTATGAGAAAAAGAATTTCTTAAGGATAATCGAACATCATTTTCCCGGATTTTCCGAAAAGGAATCTGATATCATCTACTCCACAGGGACCGCGCTGAAGCGAAGAAAAGAAGAACTCAGACATATTCTCACGGTCGAAATTTCCGAAAACAAGAAGGACATAAGCCGGG
>DAOVAN010000105.1 GCA_030671005.1 Caldifarciminota bacterium | reverse complement strand
TGGAAAAATATTAGACCAGCAAATCCCACTAATGCGATAACCAAAACCCAGCGCGTATTTTTCCGTAACGTTCGCATCATATTAGCCTCCTAACTAATTCAGAATGCTTTTCCTGCCATTCAATGAAGGCAACACCGCTTTGCCGTTGGGGATGACATAAGTCTTTAGACCATCGCCGTGTTCCCTCTTCACGGCGTCGATGCCTTCATTAATACTCCGGATAGGAGTAAAGCCAATCCGCCGCACCATATCCGGATCCAAATCAGTGAGCACGTAGACGCGGTGATCTTTTAGTATCTTTGCGGTCAAAAAAGCACGGTGCCCACCAACATCAATTCTTTCTTCGGGATAATGCAGGAGTGCCTCGATATTGTGCTCGAGCATCAACTGCATGAACTTTTCATTACCGACACCCTCGGCACACTGACCAATGAGAATGACACTCCCCTGTTTCTTCAATGCCTGCATTGCCAGGTTTACAGATTTATGAGTGTGATAGAAATTCTTATCCTGCGGAAAACCACCGGCAGATACTATCACACAATCTGCCCGCTCTGGAATACTGACCCGTCGTGCCGCAACAAAATAATGAACCGCCTCCTGAAATGCTTCTTCGGGATCGCCCGAGAAAACCTGAGCTATGTCCCGGTCCGGGGTTTCCACAACATTCAACAAATAATCAACACCCAATAGCCTGGCTGCATCAGCCATCTCCTGAGCAATAACATTACCGTCAGTCTGGCCAATGAACACACCATTACGTACCAGCTTTTTGTGATTGTTTCTTATCGTCTCGTAAGAAGCGACACCCGGCAGAATCGATTTTCTGCCACCGGAATAACCAGCCAGATAATGAAAATCAACCCGGCCGGTTGTGATCACGAAATCCGCTTCCTTGACCCGCCGGTTCACCCAAACGTCGAGCCCAGTGGACGTCTTGCCCACGCAAGCACAATCGCCGTGACAGTCATGCTGCGTGAAATTGAAATCATGAGTGAGCGTACCGTAAAGAAACGCATCTTCATCCGCTGTATGTATGCGGTGCGTTCCCAGAGCAACGACGAACTCAATGTTCTTCTCGTCAATGCCGGCATTCACCAGCTCGCCCGCCAGGAATCTCAATATACGCTCATAATGCGCGATTTTCCGGGTTATGTCCGAAACAATGACAACCACATGACCAGGCTTGTTTTTGTGCAAGGTTTCTTTTAATCGTTGCCCATTGACCGGCTTCATGACATTCTCTTTCAAGAGGTCGTCAACGGGTCTGACCACAGCGGGTTTTGGTTCAATAACACCTAAGAGACCCGGCGGTGTTTCGATACTCATAAAACCCTTTCCATATCTCAAATCCATGGCATATTCTATCTAAATACGTTCATATGTCAACGATAAGCGCCAAAAAGGCACAGTATATCACATACTTTGTTGACTTACATGGAAAATACCGTATAATACCACAATGATTGACCTCAAGGTGCTGAGAGAAAATCCGGATCTCATACGCAGCACACTGAAAAAGAGGGGTGTTACGCTCGATCTCGATGAGATGATCGAAAAGGACAAAGAACGCCGCACCCGCATCACCGAAGTACAGGAATTGAAGCAGCAACGGAATGCACTCTCCGAAGAGATCGGTCAATTAAAGCGCCAGGGTGAAGAGCCTGCAGAACTCATGGCGCAAGCGCGAGATCTGGCCCATAAAATCAAGGAAAAAGAGGATAACCAGCGGGAAATCGAACAGAAGTTCAGTGAATTGGTGCAGTGGATACCAAATATCCCGCACGATTCAGTACCCGTTGGTACCGATGCCGAATCGAACAAATTCGTGCGGGGAATGAAAACTACGCCGAAGACTGACTTTGAAGTCCTGCCCCATTGGGATATATGTGAAGCCCTGAGCATGCTCGATCTGAAAAGGGCGCCCAAGATATCCGGCTCCCGATTCATTCTTTATAAGGGTATGGGCGCCTTGTTGGAACGCAGCTTAATCAACTTCTTCCTTGACCTGCATACGACAAAACATGGTTACACTGAAATCTTCCCGCCGATACTCAATCCGACCGATTGTCTATACGGCACTGGACAACTGCCGAAATTAGAAGCAGACATGTACCGGTGCCGTGACGACGCGTTCTATCTAGCCCCCACCGCAGAAGTCCCCTTGACGAACATGCACCGCGAGGAAATATTACTGGAAAAAACACTCCCCATCAAATATGTAGCCTATACACCGTGCTTCCGCCGTGAGGCCGGCTCCTATGGCAAAGAGGTGCGTGGTATCACCCGGGTGCACCAATTCAATAAGGTGGAGCTGGTGAAGTATGCTACACCTGAACAGGGCTATAGTGAATTCGAAGGAATGCTCAGCGATGCCGAAGCCGTGGTGAAAATGTTAGAACTACCCTATCGCGTCATGCTACTCTGTACCGGCGATATGACCTTTGCCTCAGCCATCACCTATGACATCGAAGTATATGCACCGGGCATGGATGAGTGGCTTGAGGTGTCATCGATCAGCTGCTACGAACAATATCAAGCCCGGCGGGCAAACATCCGATACCGCAAACCCGGCAAGGGCGTCGATTTTGTATACACGATGAATGGAAGTGGCCTTGCCACACCCCGCACCTTCATCGCCATAGTAGAGAATTATCAAACCAAAGACGGCAGGATCCGGATACCTACTGTTCTCCAGAAGTACATGGGAACAGAATACATAAGCAAATAGCATGTTCCAATACCTGAGTAACTGGCTTGCCGGAATAGAACAGCAATACGGTATCAACCCGATAGTATTCGCGGTAATATATCTTGCTGGTGTGATACCATTTTGGTTATCGATCTACAAAATAATCGCCGGCCTCAAAAGCAAGAATCTCGCCCAGGTTAGAACATTTGGTATCGTCCTCGCTGTCATCATCATCGCGCCCTTTACATATGTCGCAATATTTGGCCGGAACCTGCCTTTCTGGTTCTGGTTCGTCGCCGCGGCAGTCATTGGTTACACCTGCTATTCAGTTTTCCGTCGCATCAAATCAGCACGTGCTTGACCGATAATATGAAGAAGGGCATCGTCGGCATTGATGTCGGCGGCACAAACATCAAGGCAGCGTTCGTTCGCGGCAGGGAAATCATCCGTCGTATCAACATACCCAGCCATGCTCAAGCCGGCATGGACCGTTCCCTCCAGCAAATAAAACTAGCAATCGCGCCTTTTAAGAAAAAGGCAGCATGCATCGGTGTCGGCATCGCAGGTATCATCGACTCCGGTAACGGCATCGTGAAATTCTCACCGAATCTGAAAGGCTGGAATAACGTCTGTTTGGCCAGTATGTTACGACGGGAATTCAAGCTGCCGGTCAGAGTCCTGAACGATGTGAACGCAATCTGCCTGGGTGAATGGAAATACGGAGTTGCCCGGGGTTATGATAATGTCTTCTTGTTCACGCTGGGCACCGGCGTGGGCGGTGCGGCAATCTGCGAGGGTCGGCTGCTTTTCGGTGCCAATGGATTCGCCGGTGAATTCGGACACACGACAATAACCCTCAAGGGACCGATGTGCATATGTGGTCATCGTGGGCATCTAGAACGCTATGCGGGTGCTAAGTATATTGTAGCACGTGCCAAGCGAAAAATGAAAAAACAAAGAAGTCGACTAGCCGACTACGACGTGCTCACCCCGGAGATAATTGCACGTGCGGCCAAACAGGGTGATACCGTAGCCAACGAGGTCTTCTCTGAAGTCGGATACTACATTGGCATCGGCATCGCTAACATACTCGCCCTGTTTGACCCGGACATCGTCGTCATATCAGGAGGCATTGCCCGTGCCGGTAGAGTACTCTTCGACCCAGTCAGAAAAACGACGCGTCAGATGGTGCTTGGCGCCCAGCACCGCCACTACAAGATCGTTCCCGCAAAGCTGGGTGATGACGCCGGAATACTCGGCGCTGCCCTGTTCGCTCAATTGACAAAAAAGCAAGCATTAATATAATACACCATGCACCAGTTGATGGATGAAAAGACAAAAAAAGAAGTAAAGCGCATACTGGGCAAATTGCCCGCGCGCATCGACATTCTATATTTCACAGGGGAAAATGCCTGTCCGACATGCCGCGGGCAACAACAAATCCTGGAAGAGGTAGTCAAATTCTCCGACAAAATACGCCTTAAGATCTTCGATTTTGTCAAAGACGGCCCCGAGGTAACGAAATACGGAATCGACAAAAAGTTGATCAAGCAGAAAGCCGTCCTCGATTCCTGGCAACAATAGCAGAAACCTGGAGGTAAGAATATGTTTGGAAAATCAATTCGGATTTTTAGTCTTTTTGGGTTTGACGTAAAGGTCGATATCAGCTGGCTGGTACTTGCCTTTCTCATAACCTGGTCCCTTGCTCAAGGGCTTTTTCCCTATTACTTTAAAGATCTATCATCTGCGACATACTGGTGGATGGGCATCTTCGGAGCACTGGGTCTTTTCTTCTCGATTATCTTTCATGAATTATCACATTCTCTGGTCGCCAGGAATTTTGGGCTACCCATCAAAGGCATTACCCTGTTTATCTTCGGTGGCGTCGCCCACATGGAAGAAGAACCATCCAGTGCCAAGGCAGAATTCATGATGGCCATTGCCGGTCCGGTATCGAGCATCATCCTCGGCATCGCTCTCTACGCACTGAGAACCGCTGGCAGAATTGGAAACTGGCCCGTGCCGGTCACCGGTGTAATTGGCTACCTCGCGATCATCAACTGGATCTTGGCTGGGTTCAATCTCCTGCCGGCATTTCCCCTCGATGGAGGACGCGTGCTCAGATCGATCTTATGGAAATGGAAACAGAACATCGGTTGGGCAACAAGGATTTCATCCCGTATCGGCACCATCTTCGGCTTTCTGCTCATTGCCATGGGTGTCATTCAGTTCTTCTCCGGGAATCTCATCGGCGGTATCTGGTGGTTCATGATTGGTCTCTTCCTGCAGAACGCTGCACGCATGTCTTACCAGCAATTGATAACCCGCCGGGCTCTTGAAGGAGAAAGCGTAAAAAGTCTAATGATAACCGATCCCGTTACCGTACCTCCGACGATCACGATCAAAGAGCTGGTCGAAGATTACATATATAAGCACCACTACAAGATGTTTCCGGTCGTCGATGCGGACAAACTGGTCGGATGTATTACCACCCGTCAGATCAGACAAGTGCCCAAAGAAGAATGGCAGAGCAAGAGGATAAGTGAGATCGCCAATACATGCTCAGCCGAAAATACGATCCACCCGGACACCGATGTGGTTAAGGTTCTTTCACTGATGAACCGAACCCGCAACAGCCGGCTCATGGTCATCGAGGGCGACAGGCTCTTAGGAATCATCGCCCTGAAAGACATCATGAATTTCCTGTCGATCAAATTGGATCTGGATCAATACGAAGAGTAGCACTTACTGGTTGACTGCCAAATGAATTCAAGCAAGCAAAATATGTTCAAGGTAGCCCTGCGGATGGGTGCTGCAAACCTAAAGGTTTGCCCTACAGGCAAAATTCTAAGCACGAAACCCTAAACCCCGTTAGAAACTAAATGTTGATCTTGACCATACTCTACATTAATGAATTATTTTGGGGTGCACTCATAGAATTCCTAAGGCTATTTCTAACGGGGTAAACAATATTAAAGCACTAATATCTAAATTCAAAACCGTAGTCATTGGCTGCATAGTGCTGCAAAGCCGAATATTCATCTTACACC
>DAOVAN010000119.1 GCA_030671005.1 Caldifarciminota bacterium | reverse complement strand
GTATCCGACAATACCCGGTAGAGTTGCTACATTTGCGACTTGTTCGGGTGCTTCGTCTGAAGTTATCTGGGATAACATCTTTTCCGATGCGTAGATGACGCCATCGGTTCTCATGCCAGTTTTATAACTGCGAGGAATCTTATACCGGAAATCGTCAATTTTTTTCAACTCATCACGCCACGACATATACAACCTCCTTATTAATAGGATTATAACATATTTCCACAGGTTGTCAATCTTTCTAGGAACTTGGACACATCTTTTGAACATCGTAGTTGCCCAATTCATTGGGCTTCCAGTAATAGTGTCAAAAAACATCTGATAAATCAGATAACTACAGGGTAGGGCGAGATTCGTTAATAGTGCCTGGTAAATCTCCGAAGAGGCCAAATCACTACACGTATCTTGTATCCCGTATCTCGGCATGAGCCATTCGGCAATTGGCTATTGACAACCGCACGGTTGTGTGTATGATTATATTTTAGAATGCATAATGCAATCCTTGCCCTTGAGGATGGAACAATCTTCGAAGGCAGGGGTTTTTTTGTAAACGGGCAAGTTTTTGGTGAGGTAGTCTTCAACACTTCGATGACCGGGTATGAGGAAGCGTTTACTGATCCTTCATATGCCGGTCAAATGCTGGTGATGACTTATCCATTGATCGGCAACTATGGATTTCACAAAAAACACTACGAGTCGGATAAGACTCAAATTCGAGGGCTCATTTTGAAAGAGCCCTATTTTTTTTCAACAAGAGGCATACGCTTTGGTCGGTTCTTGAAACAGACAGAGTTGCCATGTCTATATGGCGTCGACACACGTGCCCTGACATTGAAGATCAGAGAATACGGGACGATGAAAGGGATGTTCATTGCCAAGACAGAGCATGGGAATATCGAGCAGTTGGTCAAAGAAATCCAGCAAACGCCCCACCCCGATACGAAAAATCTGGTGGCCTCCGTATCCTGTAAGAAGGTTATTGTACATCGAAGCCGAAGCGAGAAGAAAGTCGTTCTGATAGACTGCGGCGTGAAAAAGAGTATCATCAATAACCTGCAGCGCTATGCTACGGTTATTCAAGTACCTTACAATACAGATCCCGATACAGTCGATGAGTATAGACCAGATGGCATTGTGATCTCCAATGGTCCAGGAAACCCTGAGCATCCAGAAGTTGTGGGGACTACGGTCAAAACAGTGAAAAGCGTGCTGAGCAGGTATCCGGTTTTTGGAATATGCCTGGGACATCAGATATTGAGTATTGCCTTAGGTTATAAAACATACAAGATGAAATTCGGCCATCGTGGTTCTAATCACGGTGTGAAGGAGTTGTCGAGTAAAAGGGTATATATAACGTCGCAAAATCATGGATATGCCATCAAAGAGAAGGATATGCCCGAGGTTGAAGTATCCTGGATGAATGTCAATGATGATACGATAGAGGGTATTCGACACAAGAAATTGCCTGTGTCTTCAGTGCAATTTCACCCTGAAGCTGGTCCTGGACCTCATGATACCACTTTTCTTTTCCGGGATTTTTTAAATGCCTAAACGCAGAGATATCAAGAAGCTCATGATCATCGGGTCAGGCCCGATCATCATCGGTCAGGCTGCGGAGTTTGATTTCTCGGGTTCGCAGGCAAGTCGCTCGTTAAGGGAAGAAGGCTACACGACCGTCGTCGTGAATTCTAACCCGGCAACGATTCAGACCGATTCTCAAATCGCGGATATTGTATATATCGAGCCCTTGAATGTCGAGACCCTGACCAAGATCATCAAGATTGAAAAACCGGATGGATTGTTGCCCGGGTTTGGAGGCCAGACAGCCCTGAATCTGGCTTTCAGTCTCGCACAGGAAGGGGTTTTGGAGAAGCACGGGGTTGAACTCCTGGGTTCTAACCGGGAGACGATTGAGGCGGCTGAGAATCGCGATAATTTTCGCAGCCTGATGGCGCAACTGGGTGAGCCGATCCCGAAGAGTGTAGCATGTAATAGTATCGAAGAAATACGGCAAGCCATGCTAACCATGGTGTATCCGGTATTGGTTCGGCCTGCCTACACGTTGGGCGGTACAGGAAGCGGGGTTGCCTATGACTGGCAGGAGCTTCAGGAAATCGCATCGGCTGGAATAAGACGGTCTCAGATCGGCCAGGTACTTATCGAGGAGAGTGTGCTCGGCTGGAAAGAATTCGAGTACGAGGTCATGCGGGACGGTAATGACAATTGCATCACAATATGTAGCATGGAGAACCTGAATCCGATGGGTGTGCATACAGGGGAGAGCATTGTATTTGCGCCTGCTCAAACATTGACTGACCGCGAAAACCAAACATTACGCAGCGTTAGCCTTAAGATCATAAGAGCACTGAAGATCTGCGGTGGCTGCAATATTCAGTTCGCAGTTGATCAAAAGCGGTGGGCATACCGGGTCATCGAGGTCAATCCCCGCGTATCACGATCATCGGCCCTGGCTTCGAAAGCGACCGGCTACCCCATTGCCCGGGTGAGTGCCAAGATAGCTGCGGGCATGAACCTGGATGAGATACCAAATGCCGTTACGGAAAAAACCACGGCGGCTTTTGAGCCTGCGCTCGATTATGTGGTCGCCAAGATACCGCGCTGGCCATTCGACAAATTCCCCACGGTCGATCGTCGCATTACCACGCAGATGAAATCGACCGGTGAAGTGATGGCGATAGGTAGTATAATTGAAGAGGCGATGCTCAAAGCAATAAGGTCCCTGGAGATAGGTCAGTTCGGATTTGAACCCGAACAGATAAAAGAACACGAACTGATAAGGCAATTAGAGGAACCGACCGACCGGCTGCTCTTTTGTATTGCCGAGGCGTTGAGACGTGGTTATACGGTCAAGAAAATTTCACAACTGAGTAGCGTGGAGCCGTTTTTCATAAACAAAATTGCCAATATCATAAAAATAGAAAAAAGGTTGAAGAAAGAGCAGCTTGGTGCTGAGTTGCTGCAGGAAGCCAAGAACTTTGGCTATGCAGATGAGGAGATTGCCCGGATTACAAACAAGCAGACCGAAGAGATGAGAAAGTTACGTGAATCCTATGGGATCGTGCCTCATTTCAACATGGTCGATACTTGTGCCGGAGAATTTGAAGCCGTAACGCCGTACTACTACTCAACGTACCTGGCAAATATCAGTGGTCAGGCACGTAACAAGAGCAAGAAGCGCATCCTGATCATCGGTTCGGGACCGATTCGTATTGGCCAGGGTATTGAGTTTGATTATTGTTGCGTGCACGCTGCTCTGGCATTGAGGGAGGCTGGGTACGAGGCGATAATGATGAATAATAACCCGGAAACTGTATCAACCGATTTTGATGTATCGAGCCGTCTCTATTTTGAACCGCTTGTGCTTGAGGATGTCCTGAATGTGATCGCAAAAGAGAATCCGGGTGGCGTGATTCTTCAATTTGGCGGTCAAACATCGATAAATCTCGCCATGCCTTTGGCCGATCTGATCCAAAGAGGCGAATTGGACATGGTCATTTTAGGCACTCAACCCGCTGATATTCATTGTGCCGAGGACCGTGAGCAGTTTTCGAGTTTGCTGAAGACGTTAGGTATCCGGCAGCCTGCGTTTGGCACGGGACACACTTTCGCTGATGTAAAATCAGTGGCTGCATCGATTGGTTATCCAGTGATCGTCAGGCCCAGTTATGTACTGGGTGGCCGGGCCATGGAAATCGTGTACGAAGAGCAGGGACTCGAGCAGTATATGGCCGCTGCAGTCCGGGTATCGAGGAAGCATCCAGTCCTGGTCGACAAGTATGTTGCAAATGCTACTGAGGTTGATGTTGATGCACTGTGTGACAGCAAAGATGTACTCATCGGTGGAGTCATGGAGCATATCGAACAGGCCGGGGTGCACTCGGGCGACTCATACTGTGTAATACCACCCAGGACGCTGAGGGAGGAGGCGGTGCGTAACATAGAGACTATAACGAAGGAGATCGCCCGTGCTCTTAACACCAGGGGTCTGATAAACATACAATTCGCGATACAGAATGGTGATATTTACGTGCTCGAAGCCAATCCCCGTGCCTCACGGACAATCCCTTATGTCTCCAAGACCATCGGCATTCCACTCGCGAAACTTGCGACACTCATCATGCTCGGTCACAGCATCGAGGACCTTAAAAAATCCGGTCACTTACAGGTGTTGTCCAAGCGCCGCTTTGTTTCGGTGAAGGGGCCGGTGTTTCCCTTTCTGAAATTGACCGGAGTTGATCCTATCTTAGGACCGGAGATGAAATCGACCGGCGAGGTGATGGCCATTGACCGCAGTTTTGGCGCCGCTTACTACAAGGCGATATTGAGTGATGATAGGTTTAGTAGTGAGGGTACGGTTTATGTCACGGTACGTGATACTGATAAGCCGAAGGTGTTGCATCTTATAAAGGATTTTCTCAAACTGGGCTTTAAAATAGTGGCGACCCGAGGGACTGCCGATTACCTGCGTCGTCAGGGAATAGACGTAGGCACTGTGTACCGAATCAGTGAGCATAAATCACCCAATGCACTGGACCTCATGCGTCAGAGAGAGATAGATTTGATAATCAATACGCCGAGCATGACGCACAGCGCAAAACGGGATGGCTATATGATGCGGCGTTTGGCAGTCGAGCTCAATATACCTTTCATAACCGCTCTCACCTCGGCCGAGGCCGAAATCGAGGCGATTAGATTCGCCCGCACCTCACGCCTTGCTATCCGATCTTTGCACGCATACTACACAGCGTAGAGTTCTACGGCGTCAAATCTTTACGTGTGACAAATCGCCATAACTCAAGATGGCTCCAAGCGAACTCCGTCCCGATGAATAGAATAGTATTCCACGGGACAAGTAGGCCGTAGCGCGTAATGCATGAGCAGTGAGATTGCCACGCTCTCCACTTGAGGTGGATTCGCTCGCAATG
>DAOVAN010000012.1 GCA_030671005.1 Caldifarciminota bacterium | reverse complement strand
AGTCATCCCAGGTGAAACCACCACCCTTGAATGTCTGTGACACGCCATCGTGTCCGTATCGGTCATAAAGCTGTCGCTTCTGAGAATCCATCAAGACTTCATAGGCTTCAGAAACCTCTTTGAACTTCTCCTCGGCTGCTTTCTTGTTATCCCGGTTCATATCCGGGTGGTACTGTTTTGCCTTATCGCGATATGCCTTTTTGACAGCTTCCGGACTCGCGCCTTTCTTAATGTCTAATACCTCGTAGTAGTCTCTTTTCATAATACCTTTTCTACATCATGAGACCGTTACAGAACTCCCTTTTCACCACCAGCGTAACGCATCACGTTCCTTCAGTTCCCTTATCCGCATCATCATCAACTACGCGATAATCAGTATCACCCTGCTCCCCAGCCTGCTCCGGACCTTTCTGCGGCTCATCCTGGGGTGGTGGCTGATCCGGACCTTCTGGTTTGGCTCCCGCAGCTTCTTTGTAGACCGCTTCGGACAGCTTGTAGACTGATTGTTGCAGATCATCGATTGCCTGCTTTATCCCGGCGACATCATTACCGTCTTTCATCTTCTTGAGATTTTCAAGCTTGTTGCCTATCTCGCTGCGATCTTCAAAGGATGCCTTTTCACCAACATCTTTTAGTGTTTTTTCGACTGAGTGGATCACTTGATCAGCCTGGTTCCTTGCATCAATCAATTCCTTCTGTGCACGATCCTCGGCAGCATGTTCTTCAGACTCCTTGATCATATTATCGACTTCTTCCTTGGATAAACCACTCGAAGCGGTAATCCTTATTTTCTGTTCTTTCCCAGTCCCCATATCCTTGGCTGAAACATGCAAGATACCATCTGCGTCAAGATCAAATGTCACTTCAATCTGTGGTATGCCGCGTGCCGAGGCTGGAATTCCATACAGATCGAATTTTCCGAGTGTCCGGTTCTGAGTCGCCATGGGTCGTTCACCCTGTAACACATGAACCGTCACAGCAGTCTGATTATCCTCAGCCGTGGTGAATATTTGAGATTTCTTGGTTGGAATCGTCGTATTACGAGGTATGATCGGGGTCATGACTTGCCCGAGCGTCTCAATGCCGAGCGTCAGCGGCGTAACGTCCAAGAGCAGGATATCTTTCTTCTCACCACCCAACACCGAGGCCTGTATCGCCGCGCCAAGCGCGACGACCTCATCCGGGTTGATACCCTTATGGGGTTCCTTGTTGAAGAAATTCTTGACCACCTGTTGAACCTTGGGCATTCTCGTCTGGCCACCCACAAGAATGATTTCATTAATATCACTTGGTGTCAGTTTGGCATCAGCCAATGCTTGTTTACATGGCGGGATCGAACGCTGAACCAAATCCTCAACCAGCGTTTCTAATTTCATCCTGGTCAACCGCATTTCCAAATGCAATGGGCTTTTGTCTTTATCTGATGCTACAAAGGGCAGACTTATCGTCGTTTCCATGACCGATGAGAGTTCAGCCTTGGCCTTTTCTGCGGCTTCCTTCAGACGCTGCAAGGCAGTCAGATCTTTGCGTATATCAATTCCATGTTCTTTCGTGAACTCCTCGGCAATATGATTTATAATCCTTTCGTCTAAGTCATCGCCACCCAAATGCGTATCACCATTCGTCGACCTCACTTCAAACACACCGTCACCGATCTCAAGAATTGAGATATCAAACGTGCCACCGCCAAAGTCATAGATCGCGATCTTTTCATTCTTCTTCTTGTCGAGTCCATAAGCGAGTGACGAAGCAGTTGGCTCATTGATAATCCTCAGAACTTCTAAGCCGGCAATCCGACCTGCATCCTTGGTCGCCTGCCGCTGCGAATCATTGAAGTAAGCGGGCACGGTAATCACTGCCTGAGTAACCTTCTCACCCAGATACGACTCTGCTGCTTGCCTCAAATACTGCAGAATCATTGCTGACATCTCAGGGGGCGAGTACTTCTTACCGGCCACCTCGACCCATGCATCGCCATTTTCATGTTCCACTACCTTGAATGGAAAGCGTGCAATCTCATCTTTGACCTCGCTGTACCTACGACCCATGAACCGCTTGATCGAATAGACTGTATTTTCCGGGTTAGTAATCGCCTGCCTCTTGGCAAGGGGACCAACCAACCGCTCACCGGACTTTGTGAAAGCGACAACTGACGGGGTTGTCCTTCCGCCTTCAGGGTTCGGTATGATCACCGGCTGACCGCCCTCCATCACTGAAACAGCGGAATTTGTAGTACCTAAATCAATCCCGATTATTTTCGACATCTTCGTTACCTCCTTTGCTCTGTTTGGAGACCAAAACCTTCGCCGGCTTTATTACCCGCTCCCTTACTATATAGCCCTTACTTATTTCTTCAACGATAGTATTATCAGGTTTCTCATCGTTCACAACAGTCGCAACCGCTTCATGCCGCGTCGGGTCAAATGATTCACCGAGGCTTGAGAACTCTTCAAGACCCATCGACTTAAGTGCATCCTTCAGCTGTCGATAGATGATCTCAACACCCTTGATAAAATTATCATAGTTATCGTCGACATTGACGCCATCCATTGCCCGCTCGAAGCTATCCAACACCGGTATGATTCCATCAAAGAATTCCACCTGAGCGTACTGACGAAAACTATCGAGCTCCCTTTCCATACGCTTTCGGTAGTTGTCCATGTCGGCCAGCGCACGCAGGTACTTGTCTTTTAACTCCTTTATTGCGTCATCTTTTTGCTGAATGTCTTCTCTTAATCTGGTCACTGGACCCTTTCTTTCCATTAACGGTCTCCTCAATAATATAAGCTTAATGTTCGAAATTTAGACAATATGACGGCTTTTTGGTTTACCCAACCCGCATCATATTGGCCAATTGCCTTGCCGGGCTGAATTACCTGCCGGCCAGCAATCGATCAGCCAGAACCTCAGGTAGACCGCCCATGATGATCTTCTGTTGGGCAAGCGGGACATTATAGTCGAGTCGTACGATCTCAATGGTGTTATTGTTCCCATCATAGATTGCGTAGCTGGCGCGGGGGTCCAAATCTCTTGGCTGTCCAACACTGCCTACGTTCACAATATACCTTCGCTTGGCGATGATTGGAAAAGGATTATCCCGGACTAGATCACAATAGCCATTGGCGTCCTGAAATACGGCTGCGGGTATATGCGAGTGGCCGATAAAGCAAATCTGTTCATCGAATTGGGCAAACTCCTTCTCATACTCCTCCAAGGTGAAGAGATAGCTCCATTTCGCTGGTTTTCTAGGCGTGGCATGGACCAGTAGCAGACTATCCACTTTCTGCGTAAGCTGCAGGCTCTTGAGCTTACCAATACCTTCTTTACTTATCTGTTCCTGAGTCCACTTTATTGCCTCTGCCGCCACAGGATTGAAGGTCGAGATATCAGTCTTGTCTATTGTTGCCCAATCATGATTTCCAGCTACGATCGATTTGGATTCCTTCATGCACAAATCAATACACTCGTTTGGATTTGCCCCATAACCAACTAGATCACCAAGGCAGAATATGCTTTTAAGACGTCTCTTCTTAATATTTTTCAAGACGACCAGTAACGCTTCTAGATTGGAGTGTATGTCACTAATTATTGCTGCCTTCATAATTTTTTCTTATCGCATCAAGAACTCCGTTGATGAATCTACCAGAATCGTTTCCTCCATACTTTTTGCCGATTTCGATCGCTTCATTTATCGAAATCTGTGGTGGTATATCATCAAAGTAGACTATCTCACAAGTACCCATGCGAAGGATTGTCTTGTCGACCACGCAAATGCGATCATACTCCCAGTTCTTGATTACTTTGATTATTTTCTCATCGATCTCTTCTAGATTACCCATTGTCTTTTCAACCAGCATTTTGGAAAAG
This sequence comes from Caldifarciminota bacterium, assembly GCA_030671005.1. Classification (GTDB taxonomy): domain Bacteria; phylum Hydrothermota; class Tepidihabitantia; order SM23-42; family SM23-42; genus SM23-42. Next base: position 17,000 of record DAOVAN010000012.1, on the reverse strand, counting down.
TCCTTGTCCTGAGTTTGATACTTCTTGGTCTCAAGCACGCTGTGGATTGCTGAGGGCAGATCCGTATCGCCCTCTTCGAATCGGTACAGAACTTTGAGTGCCAGCTCGCGCGCCAATCTTCTTCCCATTTATTTGAGTTGGGAATAAAGGTCGGCCAATTCCAGTGCGGTGAGTGCTGCTTCCCAGCCCTTGTTCCCCATTTTCGTACCAGCACGTTCAATTGCCTGGTCCGTAGTATCTGCAGTGATGACCCCGTATACAACCGCTGGTCCACTCTCCAAATTGAGGGCTGCGATACCTTTTGTGACCTCACTTGCGATGTAATCAAAATGAGGGGTATCGCCTCTTATGACAGCTCCCAGACAGATTACGCCGTCGCACTCTCCCTTGCGCAAGCGTCTGGCAACTCCAGGGATCTCGAAGCTGCCCGGTGTCCAATAGACGCTGATATCCTCGGGACGCACCGCGTGTCTTGTCAAACAATCGATCGTGCCATCCAGCAAGCGTTTCGATATGAATTCATTGAAGCGCGATACAACAATCGCAAATTTCCTGCCCTTACCGATAAGATTTCCCTTAATTTCCTTCATTTTTCCTCCTCAACTCCTGCTCTTCTTACGCTTGGCCGGTTTCTCGCCTTCCAACACGGAATCCGGGATCAAATGGCCAAGCTTGTACCTCTTCGTTCTCAGATATTTGACATTGCGGCTGTGCACCGCATAAATCGGCATTTGCTTCGTAACGGTCAAACCATAACCCTCCAAACCAATGATCTTCTTGGGATTGTTAGTCAACAGCACGATTGAAGAAAGACCCAAATCAACAAGAATCTGTGCACCAATCCCATAATCTCGTAAATCGGCCGGGAAGCCGAGCGCCAAATTCGCTTCCACTGTATCAAGTCCCCTGTCTTGCAGATTGTACGCTTTCAGCTTATTGAGCAACCCAATACCCCGACCTTCTTGGCGCATATACAGAAAAACCCCACGCTTGTGTTTCGCAATCAGCTTCAGGGCTTGTTCCATCTGGTCACCACAGTCGCACCGTAATGATCGGAAGACCTCACCGGTGAGACACTGAGAATGTACCCTTACATAAACATTCTCGCTGCCTTTGACATCCCCTAATACAAGGGCAATATGATGATCATGGTTTAGCTTATCTTCATACAGAACAAGACAGAACTCACCATATTTGGTCGGCAAATCCGTTTCAAGAATGCGTTCGACAAACTTCTCCTTTTTCTGGCGATATTTTATTAGATCTTGAATACTTATGATTTTCAGCTTGAATCGCTTAGCTATCTTCTTCAACCCTGGTAAACGCGCCATGCGGCCATTATCATCCATTATTTCGCATAATACACCCGCTGGATAAAACCCGGCAATCCTTGCGAGGTCAACACTTGCCTCAGTATGCCCAGCGCGTCGTAATACTCCACCCTCCACCGCTCGAAGCGGGAAAATATGCCCTGGCCGGGCGAGGTCATCGGGAGCAGTTTTCTTGTCGATCAATGCTTTTACGGTTTTCGCACGGTCGAAAGCCGAACTGCCTGTGGTCGTACCCCTCTTGGCATCAACACTGACCGTGAATTGCGTGCCATGCAGAGCAGTGATTTCATCAACCATGATCGGCAGTTTTAGTTCTTCTAATCTCTTTCCGGGTAGGGTCGCGCAAATCAGGCCACGTCCGTGACGAGCCATGAGATTAACCAATTTGGGCGTTATCTTTGCAGCGGCAACAATGAAATCACCTTCGTTTTCACGACTTTCATCGTCGACCACGATTATTGGTTTGCCATTTTTTACGTCTTTCAGCGCATCTTCAATAGGGACCAACATACGGAATATTCTACAGATATTCCTAAAAAAGTCAAGAAATGAGTATAAAAAAAGAGACGAAGTGTAGGATTGTCTACTCTATTGTCTACACCCTGGTATCAGCTTTTTCAAGAAATATCAAGCCTTTTTTTCCTCGGCGTGATGCTTGATGACCCTTGCCTGAGCAATATAGATTACATCCTCACAGATATTAGTCGACAAGTCGGCAATGCGCTCCAGGTTTTTAGCCACCAGTAGATACTGGATAGCTGAACCGATTTTCTCTGGTTCCTTAAGCATGTACGTGAGAAGAATCCGGATCGTCTCATTACGCATTTCATCAACAACGCTGTCCCTTTCGCACACCTTTTGTGCCCTCGCCGCATCATTGTGAATAAAGCTTTCAACACTCTCCCGTAACATTTCCTTCACTATTTTGGCCATTGACCAAATATTCGTGATCTGCGCAACATGCGGCCCTTCGATGACGTATTCGATACAGTCGGCTATATTCACCGAATGATCACCCATTCTTTCCAGATCGTTATTCATTTTTATGGCGCCGATCAAGAATCTGAGATCTGAACCAACTGGCTGATGGCGAGCAATCAGTTCAATACACATATCCTCGATTGCAATTTCTAATTCATCAATCTTATGATCGATCTCGCGGATCTCACTGGCCATCTCTGCACTCTTCTTTTTCAATCCATCCAATGATTTGGTTATCGACTCTTCTACCAGAGCAGCCATCTCTACGAGTTTCCTCTTCACATTCTGTAATTCCTCATCAAAATGCCGGTCCATTTATTCCTCCTTTTTACTTAGCCAAACCGGCCACTTATGTAATCAAATGTCCGTTTGTCTTTTGGATTCGTGAAGACAGTTTTGGCCGTGTCAAATTCTACTAACTCACCCAGTAACATGAAACCCACCTCATCCGCGATGCGGGCTGCTTGCTGCATATTGTGAGTAACAATAATAATTGTGTATTTCTTCTTCAAATCCAGCATCAACTCCTCGATCTTACCCGTAGCGATCGGGTCCAGGGCCGAACATGGCTCGTCCATGAGGAGAATTTCCGGTTCGACGGCCAGGAGACGGGCAATGCAGAGTCGCTGCTGCTTTTCTGCAGAAAGACTCAATGCCGGCCGGCGCAAGTCGTCCTTCAAATCGTCAAACAGGTCAACCGCAGCAAGAGAACGCTCGACGATTTCGGTAAGGGTCTTCTTATCGCTGATGCTCCAGACACGGGGACCGTATGCAATGTTGTCAAAAATCGACAAGGGAAAGGCATTGGGTCGTTGGAATACCATACCAACTCTTTTCCTCAAGAGTATGAGATCATACACGGGTGCATAGATGTCATCATTATCGATCAAGACGCTACCGGTAATCCGGACCCCTTCGATTAAGTCATTCATGCGGTTGAAAATGCGCAGTAGTGTCGACTTACCACAACCAGACGGTCCAATCATGCCGGTTATGAGGTTCCTTTTGATACTCATGTTCACATTCTTGAGCGCCTGGAATTTGTGATAGTAGAGATTCAGATTAGCTGTGTTGATTATCATCCAAATCTCCCACGTATATAATCATCAGTCTTCATGTCGGCTGGGCTCGTGAATAATTTCTGGGTCTTGTCCAATTCAATCAACTCACCCAAATATAAGAAAGCGGTACGGTCAGAGATTCTCGCTGCCTGCTTCGTGTTGTTAGTAACCAGTATGAATGTATAATCCTTTTTCAACTCGAGCATGGTCGCTTCGATCTTCGCTGTTGAAATCGGATCGAGGCCAGAACACGGTTCGTCCATCATTATCACTTCTGGTTGCATGGCCAGAGTTCGGGCAATACACAATCTCTGTTGCTGACCCCCTGAGAGCCGTGATGCCGAATCGTCCAGCCGATCCGCTACCTCATCCCACAAATTCCCCGCTTTCAGCGCATCACAAACCAGCTCATCCAACTCGGACTTCTTGAGCCTCCGGTGTAGCTTTGGCCCGTATGCAATGTTCTTGTAAACCGATCCAGGAAGAACGACGGGCGTCGCAAAGATAAGCCCAATCCTTCTTCTCAATTCGCTAATGGGTATATCAAAGATGTTTTTATCATCCAGTAGTATTTCCCCTGTAATGCGCGCATAATCAATCTCATACAAGCGATTTATAGCACGCAGGAGAGAGCTCTTACCAGAACTCGCCGGTCCGATGACCGCCAATATCTCGTTGCTCTCCACATCCAGACTGATCTTCTTGAGTGCTTGATGCTTTTCGTAGTACAGACTCAACTCTCTAATGCTTAGCTTGTTCATCAGTAATAGCGAGCAATGAAGCGATGCATCAAACGATAGGCTATGAAATTGATCGCGAGAATGATGATGATCAGGACCGCAGCCGTTCCATAGGCCTTGGGCATCGAGATACCCTCGCGCGCCAGGATGTAGAAGTGTACCGCAAGTGTTCGTGTCGAAGAGAATATCGAGGTTGGCAACCCGAGTGATGAACCCGCGGTGAATATAACCGCTGCGGTTTCGCCCACCGCGCGACCGATCCCCAGTATCACCCCGGTCAATATGCCGGGAAGAGCGCTCGGCAGTACGACGCGCACTATCGTATCCAGCTTACCGCCACCGAGTGAATAGCTTATTTCACGATACGTGTACGGGACCGCCTTTATTGCCTCTTCTGAAGTCCTGATGATTGTCGGAAGTATCATCACCGCAAGGGTCAATCCGCCAGATAGAATGCTCCACCCTAGATTCATAGTGATCACGAAGAATATGAAACCAAACAGACCAAAGATTATTGACGGCACGCCAGCGAGACAATCCGCGCCAAAACTGATAATACGACGAATGAATCCTCCTTTGGTGTATTCCACGAGATAAACCGCGCTGCCTACACCCAAGGGAGTCGCAATCAATATCGCGAATATCGTGATGAAGAGAGTCCCAAGAATCGAGGGCAGGATACCGCCTTCCCTGCCCATATCCCTGGTCCTGTCAGTGAGAAACTCAAGCGTCAGCTGTCCAATACCGTTCTTCAATATGTAAAAAATGATGAAAAAGAGGACAATCACCGTGATCGCCGTCATGACGAGTAGGGTAATATAGGCGATTATTTGACTGGTACGTGGACCTATGCGAAATGTCATTTTCTGTTTGTAATCCTGGTTGCAATGATGTTCAAGAAAATTATAATCAGAAAGAGAATAGAGCCACACGCGAATAGTGCTGCTCGGTGGTCCCCAGCCGCATAACCCAATTCCAGTGCTATGGTCGAAGTCAGGGTACGCACCGAATCAAGAATCGAACCTGGAATCTTCAAGGCATTTCCCGCAATCATGATCACCGCCATTGTCTCGCCTATTGCACGCCCCATGCCCAGAATTATTCCCGCAACAATTCCGGAGCGCGCGGCAGGAAGCAGAACCATGACTACGGTCTGCCACTTGGTAGCACCCAGTGCATACGAACCTTCACGATAGGTCTTCGGTACGGCAAGTAACGCATCATATGATATACTGACTATGGTCGGGAGGATCATGATACCCAGTATTATGCTTGCCGCCAGAACCGAAAACCCAGGGCCGCCGAATATTTCCCTGATAAAAGGAACCAATATGACGATCCCGATGAAGCCAAAAACAACCGATGGTATGCCGGCCAGTAACTCGATGACTGGTTTGAGGGTTTTCTGAATGGTCGACGAAGAGAATTCCGCGAGAAATATCGCGCCGGCCAGACCGAATGGAATACCGACCGCCAGGGCACCGATCGTCACCATGAGTGAACCAACGACCATTGAGAGAATACCGAAACCACCTCGGGTCGGAGCCCATCTCAAAGAAAAGAAATTACCCAGACCCGCCTTGAATATTAACGGAATGCCTTGTTGGAAGATGAAGAAGGTGATCAGTGACAAAGATAATATTGCTGAGAACGCAATGAAGAGCAGCAATTTCTCAGCAATCTTGTCTTTCATCAATCAGCAACCACTTGAGTGGCCGGGATCAGACCGCTACTCCCGAGAATCTCCTGCCCTTCGGGTGACAATACATACTCGATAAATGTGCTTATGTCACCCTTTGGTTCCTCGCGCAGTAAGAGCAGAAACGGCCTCGAAAATCGGTATTTTTCTGTGATGAGGTTTGTCAGGGTCGGTTTTATTCCGTCGATCGCGACAGCTTTTTCTCGTTCGTCGACCAGGCCAACTGAAATATAACCCACCCCTTGTTGTGTGGTAGCAATGATTTCACGAACCGCACCATTGGAATCCTGAACAAGACAAGCATCACTAATTTCCTCATCGCCCATGATCATACTCTCAAACGATGCCCTGGTCCCTGAACCCTCTTCTCTGGTTACCGGTATTACATCTTTGTCCTGTCCATCCAAGTCTTTCCAGCTCAATATCTTACCTGAAAACATGCCGCGCACCTGCTCAACTGAAAGGTTGTCGATCGGATTATCCCTATGCAGAATCACGGCAATGCCATCGAGCGCGATGAGTACGACCCTCAGGCCGCGTTCGCTAGGCAAAAGATCCCGCGAAGAACATCCGATATTACAAGTTCCATTGAGGGTTGCTAGAATGCCAGCGGTTGAGCCTCCGCCCTGGACGTTCACGGTGATGCCTGGGTATTTTTCCATGAAATGCTCGGCTACCTTTTCGATGAAAGGCTGCACCGAGGTTGAACCGGCAATGATTATGCCGCCCCTTTTTGGAGTACAACCCGCGATGTAGAGTGAGAGCAATAGTATGAAGCCCAGCCGCACAACGGATTATATTCGAAACGACGATGAAGTCAACTCATAAACGACATACGCTTAACGCTTCACGCATTACGCGGGACGCCCAACGCCGTGTCCAAACGAAGCATATTGGAAAGAAGAATATCTGGATATCAACCCCGTAATCTGAGCACAGCACATCGCTCCTGATGTTCTGGTATTCTGTGTAATAGCGCACGCAGCGATGCTGCGAACGGAGCCTCTGTAGTCGCCCGATTCATCGGGGAAAATCAATCCTGTAGTTGCCCGCCTGCTCATGGAGAACGAAGCGTTCCGTGAGATTCATCAGGCCAAAACCACCGCCGTAGTTGCCTGATTTATCAGGCTCTATCTTACAAATCAAACAACTCAAGTCAAACATGCGCCATAAATGGCGCGACTACAAATTTCTGCCGTGAATTGAACAGTTTTCATTTTTCTTACGCTACTTGACTTTAACGAGGCAACGAATACTATAATGTCATGCGCAGGAACAACAGAGGCATCCAGGTAAAAGGTGCGCGGGTGCATAACCTAAAGAACATCGATGTCTTCATCCCAAGAAATCAATTCGTCGTCATAACCGGGTTATCCGGGTCGGGAAAATCATCGCTGGCCTTCGATACCCTGTATGCTGAAGGGCAGCGCCGCTATGTCGAATCCTTGTCCGCCTATGCACGGCAATTCCTCGGCATGATGGACAAACCCGACGTCGACGAGATCATCGGCCTCTCACCAGCCATTGCGATCCAACAGCGTAGCGCCGCACGTAACCCCCGCTCAACAGTTGGAACGGTTACCGAAATATATGACTACCTGCGCGTTCTCTTTGCACGCATCGGTACTCCGTATTGCTACAATTGCGGCCGTCGAATCCATTCACAGACAACCGATCAAATAGTCGATGCTATTCTCAATTTACCAGCCGGCTCCAGGATCGAAATCCTCGCGCCGGTTGTCCGAGGACGCAAGGGTGAATACAAGGACTTCCTCAATAATCTCAGACGCCGCGGTTATGTGCGGGCACGTGTCGATGGTAAGATCTCTGAGATCGAGAAAGCCCCGAGCCTGGAGCGCTACAAAAAACACAACATCGAAATCGTGATCGACCGTATTATCATCAAGAGCGGTTTGCGCAAAAGGCTTGCCGACTCGGTAGAAATGGGTTTGAAAGAAGGGGACGGCATACTCATCGCAGTTGTTGATAGCAGAGACGAACGAATATTCAGCCAGAAACTCGCATGTGCGCACTGTAGCATAAGTTACCCGGAAATATCACCGAGAATGTTCAGTTTCAACTCACCGTATGGTGCTTGCGAGCACTGTGATGGACTCGGTTTCAAGATGGAAATCGACCCAAGCAAACTCATCGCAAACGAGAAGCTGTCAATACTCGATGGAGCGATCAAACCATACGGCATCCCAGGCCGCTGGCGTTCTTCACTGCTGAAAGCACTCGCCAAGAAACTGAAATTCCGTTTAGAGATGCCCTACTACAAGTTACCGGCAAGAATAAAGAAGGCCATTCTACATGGTGAAGAAATTCCAATCCGTGTAGAGTACCGACGGAGTAACGGCACCGGACATGGTCAATTCGATGAACATTTCGAAGGGATCGTGCCGGAATTGATGCGACGCCACCGGGAAACGCAATCCCAGATGACGCGGCAGGAAATCGAAGACTACATGACCTTCACACCCTGCCCGGTCTGCAAGGGAACACGCTTGAAACCCGAGAGTCTATCCATAAAGATCGGCGACAAGAATATCTCAGAGATCACCCATATGTCAATAAAGGAAGCACTCGATTACTTTGCTGACCTTAGGTTAGGCGAGAAAGAACTACAAGTCGGCAGCGAGGTGATAAAGGAAATCAAAAGAAGACTCGGTTTCTTGAATTCGGTCGGGCTAGATTACCTCACCCTGGACCGGACGACCGAGACCCTGGCCGGCGGTGAAGAACAAAGGGTGCGGCTAGCAACTCAAATAGGTTCTGGGCTGGTCGGCGTCTTATACATTCTCGACGAACCATCGATCGGACTACACTACCGCGACAACAAGAGGCTGCTGGCAACCTTGAAGGAATTACGCGACATCGGCAACACGGTACTGGTTGTCGAGCACGATGCGGCAACAATCCTGAATGCCGATTACGTCATCGACCTGGGTCCGGGCGCCGGTGAAGAAGGCGGCCATGTCATTGCCACGGGAACACCGGCCGATATCCAGAATCGCAGAAAATCAATCACCGGCCGTTACCTGAAAGGGATAGAGAAAATTGCATTACCAGAAAAACGCAGGCAGAACAGCAAACGGCGATTCATAATCAAGGGTGCCCGGGCAAACAATTTGAAATCGATTGATGTAGAAATACCCCTGGGTCTTTTTGTCGTTATCACCGGAGTATCGGGTTCCGGAAAATCAACGCTCATCGTCGACACACTCTACCGCGCTCTTGCAAAAGAATATTATCACTCCAAGTATCCGCCTGGTGAATACGATAAGATAATCGGCATGGAAAATATCGACAAGGTGATAAATATCGACCAATCACCCATCGGAAGGACACCACGTTCAAATCCAGGCACCTATACCAGCGCCTGGACACCGATCCGTGAACTCTTTGCCAAGTTGCCCGAGTCCAGGGTACGCGGTTACCGGCCCGGACGATTCTCGTTCAACGTACCCGGTGGCAGGTGTGAGCAGTGTGAAGGCGATGGCATCTTGTGGATCGAGATGCACTTCTTGCCCGACGTACACATCACTTGCGACGCATGTGGAGGCAAACGCTTCAACCGGGAAACACTGGAGATAAGATACAAGGGAAAGAACATCAGTAATGTCCTCAACATGTCGGTGAGCGAAGCCCTGGAGTTTTTCAGAAACATCCCCCAAATAAAAAGGAAACTTCAGCTTCTGTGCGACGTCGGACTGGGCTACATCAAGCTGGGCCAATCCGCCACAACGCTCTCCGGGGGTGAGGCTCAGAGAATCAAGCTGGCAAAGGAACTCTCCAAGATCGCAACCGGCCGGACCCTTTACCTACTCGATGAACCGACCACTGGTCTGCACTTTGAAGATGTCAAACTACTACTCACCGTGCTCAACCGCTTGGTCGATAAGGGCAATACGGTAATCGTAATCGAACACAATATGGAAGTGATAAAATGTGCCGACTGGATAATCGATCTGGGGCCTGAAGGCGGTGATGAAGGCGGCCGCGTAGTATGTGCGGGACGACCCGAAGATATAATCAAAGTAAAAAAATCCTACACTGCTCGATATCTAAAACCCCATCTCCCCTAACCCAACCTGTCGTATATCCTCCTAGGAGGGCTATATTCAGTGCAATAGGCCCACTGTCACGTATCAATATTTATTGTAGCGGGAAAAGTGGCTCAACTTAAATAGGGCCGGTGATTAACGCCGCCCTTTCTAGTTTAAATACTTTAAACAGGAGTACACATATTTATTAACAATTGAACAAAAACGTTGACATAGTAGCATAGGTGGATAAAATTAAATGATAGTGATGGTTGAGTGAATTTAAATGAATGAGTGAGATACTTTTCTTTAAAAAGGAGTAAGACGTGATTTATTGTTGTAGGGTTTCTGTGCCAGTTGCAGCATTAATGAATATAGAGAATGTACTAAGGGTGGTTGTTCTGACACGGGCATGAGTTTAGCATACGTTTCAACATATCTACCGCAACACTGCGGTATTGCTACCTACACAAATTATCTCATTCGCGGAATAGAAAAGGTAGCACCGAACTTAAGGATCACAATTATTGCTGAAAGGGAAGCCTCAGGCCAAAAAAAGAGTAATCTAGAAGTAATCCCATGTTGGGACAGAAATGAAGATTATACCGAGGTAATTTTTACGCAAGTTAAGAACTTTGATACGGTGCATATCCAGCATGAGTACAGTATTTATAAGTTTGATAATCGCCTGCTGAAATTACTTGAAAGACTCAAAGGACAGGCAAAACTTGTAATAACGATACATTGTGTACGACCAGCCCAATTTTCTGAAAGAGGTGCAGTAGATGAAAAGTTCGCAAAGAAAATTGCCCATTCTGCCGATGTGGTGATTGTTCATCTTGAGTCTCAAAAAGCAATTCTTGAAAGACTTGGTATATCGAGCGAAAAGATCAATATTATCCCTCATGGAACAGAGCTAAGTAATGAAGACAAAATGAAAGCGAGGAAAAGGCTTGGACTACCGCAGGATGGTAAGGTTATTTTAAGTTTTGGCTTTGTTAAACCTCATAAGTGTCTCCACGTTATGCTCGAAGCACTTAAAGAGATAGTAGATAATAATATTAATGCATATCTTTTTGTTGCAGGTAGTCTTGCACCAAATGCCGGGCAGGGAGAGAAGAACTACCTTGAATTTGCAAAGAGAAAAATAGAAGAATTCAATCTTCAATCGAGAGTTATATTTCCGGATAAATTCTTCCCAAACGAGGATGTTCCATATATATTGGGCGCATCGGATCTGGTTTTATTTCCATATTATGAAGAAGATCGTTCAGCATCTGGGTCATTCCATCTTTCAATTGGTGCCAAAAAACCGATAATTGCATCGAGAATCCCCAAATTTGAGGAACTGAAAAATATCTCTGATGAACTATTAATCCTCCCCTATAATTCTTCAGGGATTGCGAAGATTGCCCTAAGGCTCTTTCAAGATCAGGAGTTTGAGGATTATGTCCTTAAAAGGATTGAAAAGTATCGAAATAAAACCTCCTGGGTATCTGTAGCGAAAATGCATCTGGAACTTTATGAAAAATGAATATTGCAATGTCCCGATGGAATTCTGCCTGCCCGAGGATAAAAAGATGATATTCAGTTATGGCGGGACTCCAGAATTGCACATTTTCCCCATTTTTCCATCATTAAAAGATCTTCATGAAAATATTCAGTTGGTTATTAATGAGAAGTTAAGATGAGTTCAGATCTAAATCAAAAACTCAAGGAATTAGGTGATGGCGACATTATAAAGATCAAATCAAAAGAGTATATCTTCAAATTATCCCATTATAAAAAAAATCCCAATGTTAGACCACAAGATATTGGCCTTACTTGGTATGAGAATGAAAAAAAGAAAATAGGTGCGGCCTTTAATCCCGGTGCAGAAATTTATAAGGACAAAATAATACTGCTTCCTCGATGTCATAAAGATTATAAGAGGAGTATGTATTTTGACAAAAAACTAGGCATCAAAAGATATTGCCTTGAAAATTACATCTCTGAGATTTGGCCACTGGTAAGCAGTGACGGAGTTCAATTCAAAAGATTAAGAAATGTAGTTATCCGTGGTGATGGAACCGATCACCGCGATTTCGTCTATGGTATTGAAGATACAAGAATTGTAAACTTTGGTCATGGGTATCTTATAATTGGTTGCGGTAAGATAAAACCACCATTCGGGGGAGGCAATTCAGATAGAATTGCTATATATTCAACAAAAGATTTTATAAAAATCGAATATCACGGTATGGTTAAATATTTTGACAGCAGAAATGTTATTCCTTTTTTTGTTGATAAAAAAACTTATTTACTTCTTCGCTTCCATCCCAATATTCATTTAACAAAACTTAGTGCCGGAATTGAGCAATTATTAGATCCTCAGAAATATAAGAGACGTTGGCAGAAATTATATAAAGAGAGAAATAAAAGTCTACTTTTTCGAGCCCGAGAATTCTTACATGAAAGGGAGAAAATTGGTCCATCTACTCAGCTGATCAAAACAAAGAAAGGTCTTCTATTTCTATATCACGCAGTTGGAGAAATAGACATTAAGATTGCTCGGGAATATGGATTAAAAAGAAAAATTGAACGAGGTTACTCAATTTGCGCTGCTCTACTAGATATCGAAAATCCAGAAAGGGTTATTGCCCGAACTCAACATCCGATATATATTCCATCAATGCCTTATGAATCAAAAGGCAATAATAAATTCGCTATCGATGTGCCTAATGTTGTCTTTCCAGTGGGGACAATTTTAGTAGATAATAAACTGCTCATCTATTCCGGGGCAGGGGATAAATATATTACACTATTAAGTTGTAATTTAGATAATTTGGTCGATTTCTTATTCAAGTATTGTACTAAAAATTGTAGTGGTAAACCTTAATTTGTATGTTATGTTTCAGGCGAAATGGAACAAATCGCTAATCTTCTAACACACACTTCCTAGAGTTGCTCCTCATAGATATACTTTATATTGTATAACTATAGATGCCCCAGAATCAAGATCTTTTTCTTTACTCTTTTTCAAATAGCACCGAGAACTAGCAGTCCGCTAGTCGGTTTTGGTGTAAGATACGGGGGGTGACGAATCAATGTCACCCACTTTTTGTATAATTAACGTTACCTACCTCAATACGCTTAGTTTCTTTCAACGCACAATTGACAATTTCCTCCGTTTCTTTTCTACTAATCATATTACTCTTTCTAATTTGTTGGGTCCAAGAAGTTGTTAAAGGAAATAAATAGAAGTTTGGAAACAAAGCTTTTAATCCTTTTTTACCACAATCTCCTTTGTAAATGTTATGCTATTTGGTATCAGAATTTCTTCGCCATCCCTTGCTTGCAGAATGGTATAACGTAAGTTTATCTCTTTAACTTCTCCTTCTGAGGCACCTATTTTGATATGATCACCAATTCTAAATGGATGATATAAAAGTATTAAAACTCCTGCAAGGAAATTACCAATTAAATCTTTGAAGGCAAATCCTATGGCAAAACCAGTTAATCCTAAGCCAGTAATTAAGACAGAAATATTTATTCCTAAAGTTCCTAAGGCAGAAATAATACCTACAACAAAGAGGAAATAGAAGGTAAAATTGCTAAAAAGGGTTTGCAGGTTGGAAGTCAAGTTCAACCGAACAGTAAACCTTCTTACTGCTTTCTTTGATATAATAGCCAGTAAGAAAAATACAAGAAAGATAACCAACGAGAGGAATAGAGAATTGAGGTGTATCCCAAAAAAATCTTTCATTTTTCTACCCTCAAATAGACTGTAACGTATAAATTGATACTAAGTAACGAATTTTAATGTATTTTTCAATCATATTCTTCATCCTTTCAAGACCAAGCCGCAAATTATATCCAAAATTCCTCTGCAGTCAATATCCTACTGGTATCTGTAGCATCATCTCGTAAGAATGGCTTGCGAGAAGGGATTTGTTCATTATGTTTTGGCACAAAGATCAATAATAAATCTCATCTTTGGTGAAGCGATGTGAATATTAGCGTTGAGGTGGCGATTCACTGGAGACAGAACGGGCTTACGGTACGTCCCGTCATCGGTCTCGAATGAAATAAGAGGAGCAGAAGGCGAGGGGAAATCCGCTATGCTATTCGCGATAGTCTTCCCGTACCGGATAGAAGACATCGAGTATACGGCAATTGGTTTTTGCTTTTCCTCCGTGTTTCACGTTCGACGGAATGACCGCAATGAAACCCGGTTCTGCCTTGTTGGTCTTTCCCTCGACTATCAGGTCAAACTCACCTTCGAGCACATTCACTATCTGTTCATGAGGATGTGCATGGTCCGGCATAACCGCTCCGGCATCAATACTCCAATAAACAACGGTCATGTTGTCCGAATGAACGAATTTGCCCTTAATACCGGGCACGATCTCTTTTTCCTGCAAATCAGTGATTTTTGTGATCATCATACTATTCCTCCTACAATCTGGCTTATCGATATTTCATCTTGTATCTAAGCATGGCACCCACACCACCAAGACCAGTGAGCACTTTGTTTTCTTTAGGCACGAATTCCACATACGCGCCCGTGCTCTTGGCAAGGCTCGTCAATTCTTCGGATTCGTTGAAAGGGAGTGACTCTGAAATGATAAGGGTATCAACCTGCCCCATCTTCAACGCGTCCCGTGTCCCGACAGCTCCAGCCACCCCAAGTCCGCTTATCCGAACTTCAGTAATGAGTTTCTGGAGTAATTCTTTCTCCTCGGTTCGTTCGACTCCCTCCATTATCGGTCTTATCTTCTTCAAAAAATCTCTATCTGCGGCATCAAGATCCCAGCGTATTGTTGTAATAAGCTTATCTTTCCAGTTCTGTCCCAGCTCATGTTCGAGCGCGGTGATCATACGGTCCCGGCCCGCGATCAGAATGCGCCTTACATTTGCCTCGCTGAAAATTGCACTCGCTTTTTCGACAACATCCCTGGCAAAATGCTTGACCTGCTTTAGTCGGCGCCTCTGATATCTCATCTGCGACCAACCTCCTACTTTAGACAAATGATGGATCTTCTTACAGTATCGCTCCATATCGTCCATGACGCGTCCCGCAACCAGCAGCACCCGCGCACAGTGCGCATCAATCATGATGACACCGATCTGCTCATATTCATCGAGCTGCACTGCCAGAGGATGTATGATGGCCTCTTTATCCACGGCCAGCAAGGGCTCTGGGGGCATCGTCAATTCAATACCCTTTACAAAATCGGCTCCCAGGTCAGCAAAGAAAGCCAAACCTGGACCTTTGAAACCAGCCTGTTTTTTATCCCTGAGGTAGTCATACAATAGAGAGATCGAGGTATCAAAATATCCCTTTTCTTTCAGTTCCAACAAAGGTTGTAGCCTCTTTGACTCCTGTTTAACAAAATACTCAGCTTTTTCCCAACCATGCTCCAGAGTCAGATATGCTGACAGTATGCTGCGTTCGGTTTCGGCTAATCGCGCGAGTTCTCTAAGCAGTTCTTCGCTTATTTCGTTTGCGTCATACATCATATCTGTTTCCATGTCTCAGCAAATGCAATTCTCTTACCCGGAGATGGATGCGAGTATTTGTACCACTCCACAATCGCACTCGGATAGGCAATTGATAGTTGCTCATTGCACAGCTTAGCAATAAGGTGCAAGAACGCAGCCGGGTTCTCAGTTAGTTGTAGCGCCCCTTTGTCGGCTCGGCGTTCGTAGAACCTCGAAAGCGCGGAGCCTAATGGTCGGAACAGATAGGAAAGTGCGGTAAAGAGAAGCGCAAACAGAGGAAATGCCGCTATGTCTGATACGTGTTCAAAACCAAACCAATCGTATACAAAGGGCTGAATCCTATGGAACAAATAGAACATAAAAATAGTTATCATAGACTGCCATAGTATCAGCCACCAGGTATGATGCTCCCGGTAATGGACTATTTCGTGGGCAAGCGCCGATAATGTTTCACTGGTTGTGTATTTTGCAATCAATGTATCGCCCAACAGAATACGTTTTGTATTACCCAGACCAGTTACAGCAGCGTTTGCCTTGGTGGTTTTACTACTCAGGTTAATACTGAAAATACCCCGAATCCG
Source organism: Caldifarciminota bacterium (assembly GCA_030671005.1). Lineage (GTDB taxonomy): Bacteria > Hydrothermota > Tepidihabitantia > SM23-42 > SM23-42 > SM23-42. The sequence goes on along the minus strand of DAOVAN010000012.1, from coordinate 1,077 downwards.
TATGTGCGCCTTATCACACAAACCGGTTATCCTCTCCTTTAACTCATCATCGTCGAGGGGTGTCGATTTATAGAATAAAGGCAGAATCACAACCGGGAAGAGATTCGCAAGTACAACACTGAAGCCAACCATGATCAGCGAGAGCCAGAGCCACCAAAGAGTCGGTGCCACGGGCATGATCAAATAGATTAGCTCAAAGACAATCAATCCGATGACATATGTTACTACAAAAGATTTTAACCAATCCAGGAACCAATCCCTGCGATTCTGTGTTGAAAAACCGTACTTATGTTCAATGGAGTAGCCCTCGACATAAGCAAAGGGAAGGGTAAGTAGCGAGTAAACAATGTACAGCGCAGAAAAGTATATGAGAATCAGCAGTATCCTGCTACCCACATACTGACTGGAGAATTCGACAAACTGCCTCGAGATGTCAAACTGCAACAGAATCAACAAGAAAATTGCTGCAATGACCAGCGACAGGATGCCAACCTTCCGGTTGTCGCTGCGATAGCGACGGGCAATTCTCTGGCGTTCTATGTCGATCAGGGGATGGACTTTTTCGATCCGCACCATACATTCTATATGATTGAAAATGGTATGTCAATGGAAACTTGACTTTTCGAATCTTTCGATTAGAATAGAAAACATAAGGGGGTATGATGAAACAAGTCTACATGTTCGGCAAGCCAGACTGTTCAGTTTGCAAGGATACACATGAGAAATTGAAGTACTTCAGGGAAAAGAATAAGTTCGATGCACAAATAAAGTATTTTGACATGGAAACAGTGGACGGACTGACCGAAGGAGCGTATCACGAGGTTAGTGATATCCCGACTGTCATTATCTTTGATGATAATAAAGAACTCGTCCGGTGGGTGAAAAAACCCCCGGTCAGTGAGGAGTTCTTACCTTATTTAACTTAGGGAATCACCATTCATAAATTACACCAACTCAAGAAAATTCTAAAAAGTTATCCAGGTGTCGTAGTAGCTTTTTCGGGCGGAGTCGATTCAACCTTCTTGTTGAAAGCAGCGAAAGATGTCTTAGGTGAAAGGGCCATTGCCGTCACCGCCG
>DAOVAN010000070.1 GCA_030671005.1 Caldifarciminota bacterium | reverse complement strand
AAAACCATATCCGGTTGGAGTCACTTCGTGGTTACGGTAGTTCCTATAAAGTGCGGCTGCGAATACTACGATAACGAGTATTGCACCTATGATACCCGCAAATTTAAACATGTTACTCTTCTTAGGAGTGCGAACTTCCTTTGTTTTTGCAGGTGCGGCGACTCTCTTCTTGCGCCTCAGTGCGGTGAGATGCTTTTTGGCCTCTTCATCTGCGGGATCGAGATACTGGACCTTTGTGAATGCGGCGATCGCATCGTCTAAGTTAGCTTTGCCACGCGTCAAATAGTAGAGACCGCGCTTGAAGTACGTTTCCTTGGCTTCTTGGATCTTGTTTTGTGAGATGCGTTGAGGGTCGTTTATGAATACACCGATTTGCCGGTTCGGAACCTCGATGCTCTGTGCCTTGAAATAGGCGTATATGTCGTCGTTGATCTGGGTAATATTCTGGTACCGCTTGTCCATATCCTTGTCGAGCATTCTCTCGATCATTGCGCTGATTTTTTCGCTGACAACGGGGTTTGCCTCGGTTGGCTTGGGCGCGGGTACCGTGAGGATCGCATGGATTACTGAAGAATAGGTTTCGCCCTGAAATGGCTTTGTGCCCGTGACCATTTCGTAGACGACAACCCCCAATGAAAAAATGTCAGAACGGATATCTATTCTTTTACCGGCGGCTTGTTCGGGTGACATGTATGCAGGGGTGCCCACAATGGCTCCGGTCACGGTTATTGAGGTTAGATCTTGGGCTTGGGCCAGGCCGAAGTCGGTTATCTTTACGTTGCCGTCCTTGCCTATGAGAATATTCGCAGGCTTGATATCACGATGTACAACGCCCTTTTGATGGGCGTGTTCGATTCCCCGGCAGATTTCATAGACGAGTGCGAGGGCGATTTCATGGGGTATGAATTTCGTCGAGTTGATGAGCTCTTTCAGACTCTTGCCATCGACATATTGCATGGCGATGTAATAGACGCCTTCAGCTTCGCCATAACCAATGATATCGATGATATTCTCATGCTTGAGATCCGCCGCGGCCCTTGCCTCCCGTTCAAACCTGGTAATGAAATCCTTATCCTGGGCAAGGTGGCCATGCAATATCTTGATGGCTACGGTCCCGCCGGTAGAGATTTGCTTGGCCTTATAAACGGCCGCCATACCGCCCGTGGCGATAAGTTCTTTGATTTCATAGTCTTTAATCGTACGGTTTATCATTTTTCTAATGCAATTATACAAATATTCCGAATTTAGTCAAGGCTTAAGCTTAGCGCTTAAGCTTAGTAATATGGTTATCTTGACAAATAAATGAATATGTGTAGAATTAGCCAATGGAGGTAAGATGATATTGCTGATTATTATCGTTGCTGTCATTGTGCTTGCATTTATTCTCATATACAATAGTCTCGTCGTGAAACGGACGAGAGTGGAAAATGGCTGGGCGCAGATCGATGTGCAGCTAAAACGGCGCTACGATCTCATCCCCAATCTGGTGGAGACAGTGAAGGGCTATGCTGCTCACGAGAAAAAGGTGCTCGAAAAGGTCACTGAATTGCGCTCCCGGGCAATGGGTGCAAGCAATCCCAAAGAGGCAGCTGAGACGAATAACATGTTGACGGCAACGTTGAAAACACTATTCGCCGTTGCAGAGAACTATCCTCAACTGAAGGCAAATGAGAATTTCATGAAATTACAGGAGGAATTGACTGCCACCGAGAATAAGATTGCCTTTGCCCGGCAGTTCTATAATGATGTAGTCATGGATTTCAACGCTACGATTCAAAAATTCCCGCAGGTCCTTATTGCCTCGATGTTTAGCTTCACTGCCCGTGAGTTTTTCGAGGCTCCGGCCGAAGAAAAGGAGTCGGTGCGGGTTAAGTTTTGATGCGCGAGACATTATACGACTTAATTGCCGCCAACAAACGTAAGACTTTCCTTTTCATCCTGATAACGAGCCTGTTCCTTGGTGCATTGGGCTATGTGATAGTACAGGTACTGGACTGGGGTATTGGTGGTTACGTATTCTTTGCGCTTTTCATCATTTTCTACAATATCATCCTATATTACAACTCAGATAAAATAGCACTGCGGGCAACGGGTTCTGTGCCTGCCGATCCCGATGAGTTCAGAATGCTGCACAACGTTGTGGAAGAGGTTACCATTGCGGCTGGTATTCCTAAGCCTAAGGTATATATCACACCCACACCAGCGCCAAATGCTTTTGCGACGGGACGGAATCCTCAGAATGCATCGATGGCCGTGACGACCGGTTTATTGGAGATCATGAATCGACAGGAACTACAGGGTGTTGTCGCTCACGAGATTTCACACATAAGAAATTACGATATGCTGCTCATGACCATAGTCGCGGCAATCGGAGGGCTCATCGTTCTCTTGAGGGATTTTTTCCTGCGTTCCATGCTCTGGGGTGGACGCAGAAGAGAGCGCCGCAGTGGTGGTCGGGCAGGATTGATTCTTTTGATAATCGGTCTGGCACTTGCGATCATTGCGCCGGTCTTTGTTGCACTGATCAGGGCAGCGATTTCGAGGCAGCGTGAATATCTTGCCGATGCTTCGGGAGCTTATATTACACGTTATCCGCAGGGACTTGCCCAGGCGCTGGCGAAGCTGCGTGACGGGGGACAAAAGATGAAGCGTGCTTCTGATGCGAACGCCCATCTGTTCATTGCTAACCCTTTTGGTAAGGATCGCTTTGAAGTGACGAGTATGTTTGCGACTCATCCGCCCATTGGTAAAAGGATCGAGAGATTGAACAGCCTCGTCCTATGATCATACCGCTTTTCATTCTCAGCTTTTCAATAGGCGAGAGGCTTGAATATGATGCAAAGTACTCCTTCCTCACCCTGGGTACTATGATTCTGGAAGTGAAAGATACCCTGACGTACGAGGGGATGCATTGCTATCTTATTTCTTCGGTTCTCAATTCAGCGAGTGCATTCAGGTTTCTTTTTTCGATAGATGACACAATCGAGGTGTATACGAGTGTTGATGAGCTTTTACCATACTTGTACCAGGAGCGGATAAGTGAAAGCGGATACCACAGAGAGAGTAACTGGTACTTTGACCACGCCGCGCTTACTGTATCTTATGACGATTCTCTAATATTTGATATCGCACAAGATACAAGAGATATCTTGAGTTTCTGGTACTATTTGCGTCGGATTCCATTGGATGTTGGTGATACGATCATGCTCGATGTGCATAATTCACAGGAGAACTACGAGATACACTGCTCTGTGCTGGGATGGGAAAAGATAAAGACCGCAGCCGGGGAATTTAATACCATCGTCGTTGAGCCTCAGACTGAAGGAAAGGGAATATTTGGAGCCAAGGGCGGTATGGAAATATGGTATTCTGAAGCAGAGCGTCTGCCCGTGCAGATTAGGGCGAGCATGAAGTTCGGTAGCGTGTTGTTCAAGCTGAGGGAGGTGAGTCATTAAGCAATTCGCGGTGATTCTTGCCGGAGGCAGGGGAGAGCGATTCTGGCCATTGAGCCAGCCTGATTTTCCGAAGCAATTTCTTACCATTTTCGACAACAGACCACTCATAATTCAGACGCTTGAACGTGTCGCCAGTCACTTCAAGAAAAATGAGCGGTTGTTGATCATTCCGAAGGAACTGAAAGGGTTGACCAAAAAGTATGTCGGCAACGAGCATATGATTGTGGAGCCGGTGCGGCGCAACACTGCGCCGGCGATTTGTCTGGCTGCAATGGTTTTACGTAAGAAGTATGGTGATGGTGTGATGCACGTGATGCCGGCAGACCATCTCATCAGTCCGAAAGGTGCGTTTCTTAGTGCGTTGAAGTACGGGCAAAAGCTTGCGCGAGATGGTTATCTTGTGACATATGGCATAAAACCGACTCGGCCCGAAACCGGCTATGGTTATATCCGGATCGGGTCTAAGGTAGGTTCTAGTAGGAAGAATGTTGCGTACAAGGGTGCCGGGTTCACCGAAAAGCCGAATGTTACAAAGGCAAAGAAATACGTCCGCAGCAAGCGTTACCTGTGGAACAGTGGCATTTTCACCTTCGGTATTGAGACCATGCTTGAAGAAATCAAGAATTTCGTGCCCGACATCTACGATGGAGTATGGAAATTTGTCAGCCGTGGCAAGCTGGGCTATTTCCATCGCGTGCCTAATATCTCCATTGATTACGGGGTTATGGAGAGGAGCAGCCGCCTCTGTGTTGTTCAGGGTGATTTTCGATGGGACGATGTTGGTACATGGCTCGCACTGGAACGCTACTTCAGCAAAGACAATAAGGGTAATATTCTTATCGGTGATGCTCGGGGTATTGGGTTAAAGGATTCTATCATGTATAGCCAAGACATACCTCTGCGTGCCTATGACATAGAGGGTTTAATCGTCGTCGTGAGCCAACACGGCGTCTTGGTTTGTAAGAAGGAACGTGCTCAAGAACTGAAGAAGCTGTTCAAATGAATTTGTTGGAAAAAAGGAGGAAAAGATGAAAAAGCTAATTTTGATGGGGTGCATTTTGTTTTTTGTCTTTTGTGCACCAAGAAAAACAGCCATCGAGACCGAGGGGTTGGAAGAAGTGGTGGTGTTTGGGGAAGAGGAACAGGCGCCTGCAGTCAGCGAGGAGCCGATGCTGCCGGCTGAGGAAGAACCGATCCTGCCACCGCCACCTGTAGAGCCAGTCAAAGAACCCCTGCCCCAGGCCGAAGAAGAAATCGTACTGATACCGCCTCCGGTTGAACCCGAGCCAGTAGTGTCTGAGCCACCGGTTGTTGAACCGTACGTCCCCGCACAACCAGAGCCTCCGTCCATGGCCCCCCAAAAGGTTTATGGCTTCAGGGTTCAGATATTTGCATCATCCACCCAAGAGAATGCATCGCGCGTCGCATCAGATGCACGAGAAATGTTCACTGACCGAATATACGTTGAGTATGTGTCCCCGTATTATAAAGTGCGTGTCGGAAATTACCTTACACGCGAAGAGGTTGAACCACTGAAGAACAAGGCTTTGAGCTTGGGCTATCGAGGGGCATTTGTTGTTGAAACAATGGTGATGCCATAGTCTTATGACCGCCCTGCCGACGGTCTCGAATGGCGTGCGAGGAGCATGGCGGGGGGAGCTTGTCGTAGAGAACAGTTTCGGACATGGGTTGGTGAGAAGTAATTGAGAAAAACCACAAAACAGGAAATCGTCCTGGCAACCAGGAATAAGAACAAGGTCGTCGAGATTAGGGCCATGATCGGCGATCTCGTAAAGATCCAAACCATCGCGGATTTTGTGAAGATCGATATCCCAGAATTCGGTAGGTCATTGCTCGAAAACAGTTTTGCCAAAGCCGCTTTTGCCTTTAAATTATGCGGCAAACCGACACTCGCGGACGATTCAGGCCTGTTCGTTTCCAGTTTGGATGGTGAACCAGGGATATATTCTTCTCGATACGGAAGAAATGACGAGGAGCGTATTACCAGGTTGTTGAAAAACATGACTGGCGCGAAGAACCGTAAGGCGGCATTCCGGGTCGTCTTTGTGTACTACTATGCACCAGGCAAATACGAGGTCTTTGAAGGTGAATGCGTTGGGCGTATCGCGGGGGCACCACGCGGCTCAGAGGGCTTTGGTTATGATCCGGTCTTCATACCCAGGGGGCATAGAACGACCTTTGCCGAGCTTGGTCCGGCGACCAAAAACCGGATCAGTCACCGCTCAAATGCCCTGAGGAAATTCCGTGAATACCTTACCCGTAAGACATCATGAAAGATTGGTTGTAATGGCTTGAGTGTTGTACAGTCAGTCCTCGATTTCGACCAACTTCACTCTGGACTTTAGACCTCTTCTGATCTTGATTGAGGATTTACTGGTATTGTAGTATCGGGCAAGCACTTCGATTAATTCATTATTTGCCCGATTGTCGGTTGGCGGAGATAGGACTCTCACTTTGAGCAGACTCTTCCCCAGATCAATAACCGCACTTTTTCTGGAACGTGGTATTACCCGGACCTTTACCATCATTATCTAATCGTCTTTTTCATCAGTTGCTGCGAAGTCGACGTAGACTTGCTTTTTCCTGCCGGCAATGAGCGGCGGTGCTAGCTGCTGACCGGACAGACGATTTTCGAGCATGGTGTCCTTTTCAGGGATGCGCGTATTCCCGGTGGCGACCTTTATCACCATTCCGGTAGAATCGATGATTGCACGGACGACTCCTTCGCCCGGTAGTGTCATGACTTCGAGTTCGGCTATGTCGTATGTCTCATCGGCCTCGGCGACACGTGTTTCTTCAGTCTGTACCGCAGCTGCTTTATCTTTGCCGACTCGTGCGGTGCGCTTCATTGATGCCGGCGCCCTGGCGATCCTGGGTTCGGGTATGGAAACGAGCACCTCTTGGCGCTGCACGAGTTCCTGATAGACCATACGGTCGTCTATCTGTGCTACCTTTGTCGAAGGACTTATGTTGATGAGGACGATCAGTATGAGGAAGGCCGCGGCCACCGGTGCAAAGACTGGGGCAAATCGGAAAAGGCTGCGTCGGGCTGGGACTCTGATTTTGTCCATGACCCGCCGGTTCAGTGTGAAGACGAATTCCCTGGAAGGTTCTTCGAATACTTCATCTTTTACATCATTGTCAATCTGTCTTAAGGCCTTCAGTTCTTCCTGGCAGGTCGAGCACTCTTTGAGGTGGTCTTCGACCTGCGCCTTCTGTTTATCGTCAAGCTCACCATCGAGATAGCCACTCAGCAACTCGATGGGCAAGTCACATTTCATTCTAGTGCATCTCCATTTCTTTCACTATTTGCTTCAATCTTTGACGGGCACGGGCGAGTCTGGACATCACGGTTCCTCTCGGAATCTTGAGCAACGTGCTGATTTGGTCATAAGATAAATCTTGCTCAACCTTAAGCGAGATAATGATGCGCGAATCCTTTGGTAATTTAGCCATTGCCAGCCCGATTCTTTCCCGTAGCATCTTCTGCTTGGTCATGGTAACTGGATTGTGCTTATCATCTCTGATTCTACTCTCAACTGCTTCAAACGATTCGATTCGGCTCCGGCGTTCTTTTTTTATGAAATTTATCGCGTTGTTCACGGCGATCCTCCTCAACCAGCTATAGAATGGCCTTCCGAGTTCGAATTTGTCAATTCCTCGATACGCCTTGATAAAGGCTTCTTCAACAAGATCTTCAGCATCATCGCGATTCAAAGTCATACGATACATGACCTTATAGAGAGGCAGCTTGTAACGTTCAATGAGAGGATTGAATGCCTCGCAATCGCCCTCTTTGACCGATTTGAGCAGAGCCTCGTCACTCTCTATATTATTATACATCTAAACTGGTCATCTATTCCATGTTATGGATAACATTAGATTCAAGCGGATGTATGCAGATGCACACGGATGTGTTAATCAGCGTGAATCCGCACCCATCCGTCTGCATCTAAGATGTTAATCTGTGTGAATCCATTATTCGCTTAGCGAATAACCGGCCGGTATTTCAAAGACCTTGTCGTTTATGGGCTTTGTTTCAATCTTCGTTACTTCGCTGTGGGTCACGAATGAAAATGACATACCCTCGGCGCCCATTATCATTTCCATGTTGATTTCAAGAGGGAAACCTTCGATTTCACTGATTTTTTTCTGGAAATCCTCGTAACTCTTCTTGTTACCGCCCATCATGGCTGATGAGGAGGCGAAGTCTGATTCAGACATCTGTTGTTGAAACTTCTGTATTTCTTTGTACCCTGGAATGTCCTTAGTAACCCACATGGTTTGCTTCAAAGCCATAGTGCCTTCTTCGCCTTCTACATCCATGGTTACTATCACTTCTTCGCAGTCTTTGTTCAGTATCTTCTTCTTTTCACCGGTTCTGACAACTTTCAGAGTAGGTGCAGGGGTTTCCGTCTCTTCTTCGCCTGCTCCTGGTTCTTGACTCATCTCAGCCATACTGTGTTCAGAATATTCCTTATTCTCATGGTCAAGGGACCATATTACACCTTTGTCTAACCGGATTATCTTCGTGTCAGTCATGGTGCCAGCCATTGGACTATCCGCGGTCATCTCGGTCAAAGAGCGGTCGCCTTTCACGAAGATGCGCATATTGGTTTCACCCTTCATTCCCATCATTCCTTCGCTGGTCGATACCATTTCGTACATGACATCACCAAACAAAAAGCATGCGAAGCATAGTAGTGGTACGAGACGCAATAATTTCATCTATTACCTCCTTTGAAAATTATACAACAAACTTCTAAAATGTCAACGCCACATGGGGTCAGTGTTAGGCAAAAGATAAAAGTAGATTTCGCAAAAGATGGAAGTAGACTATTAGACGAGCTGGTGGTATGTTATCGATAAAGGAGGATATATGCCAACACAGCTCCA
>DAOVAN010000084.1 GCA_030671005.1 Caldifarciminota bacterium | reverse complement strand
GAGCGACAGGTGTCCCTCGTGCAGATAACCCATTGTGGGCACCAGGCCGACGCTCTTCCCTCGTTTCTTAGCCGAGGCGGTTATTCTATTCGCCTGACTGATCCTTTTAACCAACCGCATGGGTGATTATAGGCAAAATTTGGTGCTATTCAACCAAAAAAACCAAAAGTTAACAAAGTATGGCCCTAAAGGATCTACGACACGTTGGTTTTGTTAACATTTAGACGTCACAAAGCCTGATGAATCAGGCAACTACTAAAGGCACACAGCACTGCTTTGGGCGCTTTCTCAAGAGAACATGTTCTCGACTACGTCCCCCTTCGGTGGCCTCCGCTCGAACACTAATATTACATACTCTTCGAGTAAGGCCGCCACAACGTGGCGGGCGCATCGAGAAGTAAATCAAAGGTGTTATGTCGTGAAATGGTTAAGGCTTTACGAAGTCTGATAAATCTCCGAAAAGCACAGCTCTTCATGAGCAGACAGGCGACTACATGGTTATTTGAACGTAGTTGCCCAATTTATTGGGCCATTTTGCGAAACATCAAATGACACAGTGAGTTAATGACATAATGACTATATTTTATCATGAATCATGGATCGTGCACGAATTATGCTCAAATTTCAATTTGAATGCAAAATTCAGTGTCCCGAGCTGTGGCGAGGGGAATCATGCATCCTGTATCATGGTATTTCTCTTGACTTTTGGTCCATTTCGGGTATAATTAAGCTATCTTATTAGTAGGGAATTGAAGAAGATAGCGAACAAAATCCTTATCTAGAATTCGCCCGAGATTATATTACGAAGATTAATCCCTAATAATTAAGGAAGAAAGGAGCAAAAAATGGCGCTACTTGAAATTAGGTGGCATGGCAGAGGCGGACAGGGCGCAAAAACCGCGGCTCTCCTCTTCGCTGATGCCGCAGTCGAAACAGGCAAATACATACAAGCATTTCCTGAATACGGACCGGAAAGAATGGGAGCACCGGTCTTTGCATTCAATCGTATTTCTGATAAACCGATACTTCAACATTGTGGTATCAAATCACCCAATATTGTTGTCGTGTTGGACCCGACGCTGATGGAAACAATAAACGTAACCGAGGGTCTGCCCGAGGATGGCGTGATCCTGGTCAACACACAGAAAAGTGCTGAAGAAATAAAGAAGGAATTGAATTTGACCAAGCAGCATGTTTATGTTGTGGATGCCAGTAAAATTTCTACAGAGATACTGAAACGTGACCTCCCGAACACCCCGATGCTAGGCGCTTTGATAAAGGTTTCCAAGCTGCTCGATTTCAATGACATGCTCGATTCTGTTAAGATCCGCTTGGAGCACAAATTCCCGAATCGTCCGGAAGTGGTTGACGGTAATATAAAGGCGATCAAACGCGCATACGAGGAGGCTAAAGCATGAAAAAGGAAAAAAAGGGTTGGAAAGAATTACCAATCGGTCTTGTCCTGGAAGGCGGCTCGAGCGAGGAATTCGAAACCGGTGACTGGCGCAGTGAAAAACCAATCTGGGATGAAGAAAAGTGCACTAACTGCTTTCTTTGCTGGATTTATTGTCCAGACTCGGCGATCATCGTAAAGGATGGTAAAGTAAAGGGCATCGACTACCGCTACTGCAAGGGCTGTGGAATCTGCGCTGAAGAATGTCCCCCTAAGATCCAGGCAATCACAATGGTAAGGGAGGAAAAATGATCGTTGCACGAACTGGAAACGAAGCTATGGCTGAGGCAATGCGCCAGATCAATCCTGACGTCGTCGCCGCATATCCCATTACGCCTGCAACCGAGGTCGTCCAACTATTTTCAAAGTTTGTCCATGATGGCAAAGTCACCACCGAGTTCGTCCCTGCTGAAAGCGAACACTCCGCAATCAGCGCCTGTGTTGGCGCTTCATCAGCGGGCGCACGTGTCATGACCTCGACGGCCTCTCAGGGACTCGCCCTGATGCATGAAATCCTCTTCATCGCGGCTGGCCTTCGCCTACCCATCGTTATCTGTCTGGTGAACCGCTCCCTGTCGAGTCCGATCAATATTCACTGCGACCACTCAGATTCACTCGCGTCAAGAGATGCCGGCTGGATCCAAATATTCAGCGAAAACACTCAGGAAGCGTACGATTCAACGATCATGGCTATCAAGATCGCAGAAAAGGCGCTACTCCCGGCAATGGTTACGACTGACGGATTTATCATCAGCCATGGTATGGAGCGCGTCGATATGGTCGACGATGCCGCAGTACCGAAGTGGCTGGGCACGCGACAGCCGAAAACTTCGCTGCTCGATGTCGACAATCCAATAACCCTGGGTGCTCTGGACTTACAGGATTTCTTCTTTGAACACAAGCGTTCAGAGATCGACGCGATGAACCGCGTGCTACCAATCATCGATGAAGTACAGAACGAGTTCGCAGAAAAGTTTGGCCGTCATTATCCGATTGTCGACGAGTACAAGATGGACGACGCAGAGGTCGCAATACTGGCCATGGGTTCGACCGGCGGCACGGGCAAAGTTGCGGTCGACAAAATGCGCGAGCAAGGCAAAAAGGTCGGCCTGGTGAGGTGCCGGGTTTTCCGCCCGTTCCCCAAAGACCAGATGCTCAAAGCCGTCACCAAGGCGAAGGTGCTGGGCGTCATGGACCGTTCAGACACGATGTCAACACTCGGCGGCCACCTCTATAATGAGTGTCGCTCAATACTCTACGACTCAGACACGCGCCCCCTTTTAAAGAACTACATCTACGGACTCGGCGGTCGCGACATCAGCATTGAAGATATCGAAGACATATACACAAATCTCTTTGACATACAGAAGTCAGGCAAGGTTGACAAAGATATTGTATACTACGGAGTAAGGGGGGAATAATGGCATCACTAAAACAACTAGCAGCTCAAGAAGAGAAATTCCTTGGCGGTCACCGGGCTTGTGCCGGGTGTGCAGCAACCATTGCGGCACGCATGGTACTGATGGCAGCGGAACAACCAGTAGTCGTCGGTGCATCCACCGGATGCTTGGAAGTCGTCAGCACGATCTACCCGTACTCGGCCTGGAACGTGCCTTACGTTCACAATGCGTTTGAGAATGTTGCGGCGACTATGTCTGGAGTCGAAGCGGCCTACCGTGCCCTGAAGAAGAAAGGAATGGTCAAGAAGGATTTGCGGTTCATCGCTTTTGGCGGTGATGGCGGAACATATGACATCGGTCTGCAAGCGCTCTCCGGCATGATCGAACGGCGCCATCATGTGCTCTATGTGTGCTACAATAATGAAGCATACATGAACACGGGTATCCAACGTTCATCGGCAACGCCGCGCGGCGCACATACTACAACATCACCTGCCGGGACGAAGATCCCGGGTAAAATAGAGCCCAGGAAAAATCTCACCGAGATTATCATTGCCCATGAACCAGCATATGCGGCTCAAGCAACCATCGGTTACTGGAATGACCTCGTTACCAAGGTACGCAAGGCTTTGGATGCGGATGGTCCTTCATTCATCAATATCTATGCACCGTGCCGGCTCGGCTGGGCATATGTGCCAGAGAAAACAGTCAAGGTATCCAAACTGTCGGTTGAGACCTGTGTCTGGCCTTTGTACGAGTATCAAGACGGCAAGTATCGTATCACGGTCAAGCCCAAGGAGAAGAAACCGATAACCGAGTTCTTGAAGCAGCAAGGTAGATTCGGACACCTGTTCAAATGGCATGATGACGTACCGATCAAAGAATATCAGGAAGAGGTCGACATGATCTGGGAGCGGCTACTCAAAAGGAGCGAGCAGTAACGGTAGCGGTCTTATTCCAACAAACAGCTACGATTCCCTGGAATAGAATATGATAAAAGTAATACTCTTTGACCTAGACGGCACATTATACAAGAACCCCGAAGTAAGAAAGAAATTTGCTGAGGCTGCTTATCATGCCCTGGCTAAGCTCAAGAAGATTTCTGTTGAAGAAGCAAAGTCGATGATCGAAGAGAGGCGTGAAAACCTGAAAGAGAAACATGGCTTCCCTGTGCCCTATACCTTAACCCTGATTCGGTTTGGTATGCCCGTCGAAATGTGGCATAAGGAAAATATCGATTTCTTCGACCCACGTGACTACCTATCCCAGAACGGTGAGCTGAAGGAAATGCTATTGGGCTTGAGAAAACGCTGCCGCCTTGCTATCTTAACCAATAACAATGAGGTGCAGGCACAGCGGATCCTCGAAGCACTTGAGGTGCGGGATCTGTTTGACCGCGTCTTCAGTTACAACAGCTTCAAGACCATGAAGCCGAATCCTGATTTCTTTAAGAAAGCAGCAAAGGAAATGGACGTCAACCCGGATGAATGTCTTGTGGTTGGTGATCGCTATAGTGTGGATCTGATTCCGGCCCAGGATCTGGGCATGAAGATTTACGAAGTAAAGGGCCCGGACGACATAAAGAAACTGATTACGGCATTGTTGTCGGTTGCCTGAGCGGCCCGCACCAAACCCGCTATTCCTGGATAACTTTCAGTCCTTCTAATTTCTGGCGTGCCTTGAGCGCGTAGACCGTATTCGGCTCGTGCACGATCAAGTCTTGCAGGATCTCTTCTGCACTCTCCAACTCACCTAGAATCATGTATACACTAGCCTGAAGAAAAACCGCCTCGTAGACTCTATGGCCTGGGCACTCGGTATTCAATTCCTCGAGCGCGCCCAGGGTCAATGTCAAATCACCCAATCCTCGATACGAGAGCGCTAGATAGTAGTATGCATACGCGCCAACTACTGTTTTCAACAAAACACGGGCCGAATCGGTTGCCGCTTCATACTGCGCGGTTTCATACAAGCGCACTACGTTAATCAATCTTTTCATTTGTACTGTGTCATCGCGTGCCGTCTCGATCAGATAGAGACGCTCGGCCGCGTCATTCGCGATATTCAGCTTCGGATACCGGCTAACCAGCCTAAGATACATGTCATGAGCCTTGGTGATCTCACCGACAAACATGAAGACACTACCCAATTCGAACATGATCCTTGATTTGTCCGCATCCTTTTGGAAATGGCGCTCGGCCTGGCCCAAAAGTGACATGCTTTTGTGATACTGGTCAGTAAGTAAGTAACATTCATGAAGTGCGAGCAATGTCTCGAGTTCCCGGTTCTGGGTAAAAGCATTCTCCAGACTATCGATTCTCGCCTCGATACTCAATACCAATAATAAGATAATCATCTTTCTTCAAGCAATGCTCTAAAATATTCTCTGATGTATAGTTCGTATTCTTTTGGATACTGTTTGCGCAATTCCTGTTGCAACATCTCGCGTAGTTCATCTTTACCCAGCTCCTGGGTCAAAGCAGCCGGGCTTATGCGTTCTGCAATATCCTCGCCAGGCTTGCTCTTTCTCCTTTTTGCGAAATCTTCCTTGCGGATCGAACGCTGGCTGTCGAGCAATCTTGATATCACTCTCTTCTGACGCTCAATCAATTCTCGGCTCACCTTATACTGGAACAAGTCCTGTTCCATTTCCTGCATCTCGTTTATCATGTTATCGAGCATGTCTCCGTACTGGCCGGCCGCGGGCTCGCCGCGCAGGGATTCCAATGCTTGCCTCAATTCACGCTGGCGTGCGGCAAGACGCTGCAGTTGTGTCTTCTGCGCCTGGGTTAATCCCTGTACGGGAATCGGCAGCAAATTCATCAAAGACTGGCCAAGCATCATCTGGCCATTGGTGATGTTTGCCAATTGCTGCATGAATGAACTCATGCCCGTAGAAGAACCGTCCTGCTGCATCATCTTCAGGCTGACGAGAATATCACGCGCCACCAGATTCAACTCCTTCATTGCTTCGTTCGCTTTCATCTTGCTCACCTTGCCCTGCTTAGAGAATCTCTGTGCTTCCTCCATGCGCATGGTTGCGCGGGCCAGACCCTTGCCAAGCTGAGGACCTGCAAAAAGACTCTTCGACTGCTGTTGAAAGAGACTTTCGGCGATCGTCTCGGTTGCTTCGATTATTTCCTGCTGCATGTCCGGCTCAATCGTGAGTCCTTCATTGATCAACCGCTCTTGAGCCTTTGAGGTTTCGATGACCTGCTTCAAACTCTCCAGCAGGTTCTTACGCAGATTCACATAGCGCCCCTGGGTCAGTTGCTCGTACAACTGCTGCAGGCTCATCGCCATATTACTGAGACTAGATTTTTTCTGACCACCGCTTGCGTTTTGCATGTTCTGCATCTGTTGTGCCATCTGCTCCAGTGCATCTTTGATTTCTTGTTCCAGCCCCTCGGATGCGGCAAGCTCGTTGAGCATATCGACGAGCTCCTCTATTCCCTGATCAACATCCTGTTGTTTCCCCGCTGTCAAGTCCTCGTCTGCATCGCCTAATTCTTGAATCTCCTCCTGCAGCTCAGCCAGCTCCTCGGCGCGCTCGGCAATTCGCCTCAGTTTCTCTTCCTGCTCATACCGCTTCAGAATCTCCAGAGACCGCTCCAGGGCCTTGGCAAGTTCTTCCTGATACTTACGCACCTGTTCCAGCGCCCTCGGAATATCAAGGGGCCTCTGTTCCATTGCTACCTTTAATCGTTCCAGCGCTTTTCTCAACTCCTCAGGTGCAATCTCCTCCAGTATCCGGGCGATTTCATTCAGGCGCTCAATCGATTCCTGGTCGAGGATGACTCCCTCGTTCAATTTCTCGATGGTCTGTTCCAGTTCTGCATGCCACTCGTTTATCTTCTCTAAGATTGCCTCTTCCTTCCTGATCGCCTCACCCAGTTTCTCCTGGTCGGCCCACGACATTTCCCGCTCTTTCATGAGCTTTTCCTGAATGCGCGAAATCTCTTCCATCCGTTCACCATGCTCGGTTTTCATATCCGTCATATCGGTCTGGAGCATGCTCTCTTTCTCAG
>DAOVAN010000168.1 GCA_030671005.1 Caldifarciminota bacterium | reverse complement strand
GCTACAGGAATCAGAAGGCCATCGCCTGGGGATTATGATATCTACGTCGAAAGGTTTGATGCATCAGGAAACACAATTTGGACAAAGGTGCTTGGTGGTACAAATGATGATGAGAGCCATGCAATAGTACAGACTCCTGATCTGGGCTACTTGATCGTTGGATATACCGAGTCATTTGGCGCAAGTAATGCAGATGTTTATATCGTCAAACTCGCGCCCGATCCATTCGGCGTTGCCAAGAACCGTGAGGCGGAAATTTGCCCGGTATTCTTAGAAATATCACCGAATCCCACCAAAAACAACATCGATATCAGATATCAGATAACCGATAACAGTAAAAATATGAAACTTCGAGTATGTGATATTACAGGGCGTGAAGTGAAAGACCTAACAGGACAGGTATCTGTTATCGGCCATCAGTCATCTGTAAAGTGGAACGGCGTTGACGACGCGAACAGGATATTGGGTAGCGGCGTCTACTTCGTGAAACTGGACGCAGGGGGTTACTGCGCTACAGAGAAGTTGTTGTTGATAAGATAGCCTGAAGAGCAAATAGACCGGTACAGATATCTGCGAGAAATAATGAGCAAGCAGTAACCCAACCTGTAGTGATCCAAGAACGGTTTGTGTAAATCTTGCATGGAATAGGAAAACAGCTCAATAGTACGCTCTACGCCGTAGACGCTGCTTCTTAAGTTTCCCGCTGTGCAACTCCTCCAAGACTTAAATATCTGTTGACTTTTTTAGAAATTTGTATAAAATTCATTAATCATGAACACAGGAACCTTTGTTCTATTCATAGGTATTGGCTCGCTGATGGTGATCCTGATTTTCGTGACGATTTTTACGCGACGCGAGGGAAAGGTAGCGAAAAAAGTAGGGAGAGTGGACATCCTCGCTGATGAGCTGGACAGACATAAGCGGGATAACTATCATCTGAAGGCGGAGTTGAAGAGAATAAACTCGATGAATAATCTGTTTTTCGCTTCGATGATACGCCTAACAGCGCGGTTGAATCCTGAACAGATAGTCAAAGAGACAGCAGGACTAATCTCTAATTACCTGGAAGCCAATGAACTGGCTGTTTTTCTCTACGATGAAAAAGGCAAGCGTTTGAATATCGTTGCTGAGCGTGGTCTCAATGATAACTGGATACCAAAGATCGTGTACAAATTAGGCGATGGCAAAGTTGGCCTTTCGGCTGAGAAAAGGCTTCCTATCGGCCGGCGGGAATTTGATTTTCTTGGTACCAAGAAGGAACCTTATGATGTGTTTGACCCCGATGTCTGTTATCCATTAATCTATCAAGATAAGTTATTTGGTGTTATTGCGATATGCCGTGCTAGCGAATTCGAAGAAAGAGAAAAGAATCTGCTCGGAGTTGTGTCCACTATGACTGCGGTGGCACTCAACAACACACGCAGTTTCGAGAGTATTTCTTTCTCGGCTTCCACCGACCCACTCACAAAACTATTCAACATTGGTTATTTCAAAGACCGCCTGCAAGAAGAGTTGAATCGTGCGCGCCGGTTTCAACACAGCGTATCGGTTACGATCATCGATTTGGATAAGTTTAAGGATTTCAATGATTCTTTGGGCCATCAGGCGGGTGATCAGCTGTTGATTAAATTGGCCAAGGTTTTCAAAGATCATTTTGAAGATACTGACACTATTGCCCGCTATGGTGGTGATGAGTTCGTCATAATGTGCCCAGAGATCAAGAAGCAGGACGCAGCACGTATTGTGAGTAATCTGTTGCATGATTTGGAAATGTATGATTTCGGCCGTGACTTTGGTGATAAAATTACGTTTTCAGCAGGGATTTCGTCTTTCCCTGATGACGGCAGTACTGTATCTGAATTGGTGAAATCGGCTGATGATGCTTTATACGAGGCAAAGGGCCTGGGTCGAAACACGGTACGAATACACTATCCAAAAGTCGAGAAGATCTAGCAAAATTTGAGAAGCAAGAACAACAGCTGTTTGACAATTGAATCTTTATCCATGCTCTATCCTAGTCCATAAACAATGATAAAATGAAAACAATAGCCAGCAAGCTCATAGAGGCAATTGAAAAGCATGCTACAACGAGGATGAACTTGATGGAAGTCTGTGGTACGCATACTATGTCGATTGCAAAATCGGGTATGAGATCGATGTTGCCAGAAAATCTGCGTCTGCTATCAGGCCCGGGATGCCCGGTCTGCGTCACACCCCAGGAAACCATCGATTACGCGATAGAGCTGGCTCACGAGAAGGATATCATGATCACGACCTTCGGCGACATGGTTAGGGTGCCGGGCACTCGTAATAGTCTGGAGGCGTCTTCACCGAAAATAGTCTATTCACCACTTGATGCTCTGAGTGTCGCAGCTGAAAATCCCGAGAAAGATGTTGTCTTCATGGGCATTGGTTTCGAGACGACGTCACCGACGATAGCGGCAACGATCTTTGCTGCTGAAAAGAAGAAGGTGAAGAATTTCTACTTGCTGCCGGCATTCAAACTGATTCCGCCGGCTCTAAGATTTATCGCTGACTCAACTGACATCAATGTCCAGGGGTTTATACTGCCTGGGCATGTGTCGACAATAATCGGCAGTGAGCCGTATGAATTTCTTGCCCAGAAACACCATATACCCGGTTGCATCACCGGCTTTGAGCCGATAGATATCTTGCAGGGTATTCTCATACTCATGAAGCAGATCATAGAAGGCAAACCGAGTATTACTATTGAATATGAGCGGGTGGTCAAACCCGAGGGCAATCGGAAAGCCCTGGAACTGCTATACAAGGTGTTCGAAGTCTGTGATAGCCGCTGGCGTGGTATTGGGGTGATTCCGGAATCTGGGTTGAGATTGTCTCCTGCATTCGCCAGGTTCGATGTCCGCAGTAAATATGACATTGAAATGCCGCGATCAGTCGAGCCAAAAGGATGCATATGCGGGCAGGTGCTTCTTGGACTCAAAATGCCCTTAGATTGTGCTCTCTTTAGCAAGACATGTACGCCTATGACCCCGGTTGGACCTTGTATGGTTTCGTCAGAGGGCTCATGCGCGGCATATTTTAAATATGGCGCAACAAAAGGACTGACAGAGGGCTCAAAGAGGGCGAAGAGAAGGCTATGAAGGGCTTGGATCCTGTTAACACTGGTGTGCTACGGGATGCTGAAATCTTCCACCAAATCAAAGTTCCCCTTAAGAGCAGACTCGGGACGTAGAATTTTGCAGTCAAATCCACAATTTGAGCAAAATTCACGTTGGGGAAAATTCGTGAGGGCTTGAATCTCCAGCAGACACTCAAATGATGAATAATAAACGGCAAGGTCAATGAAGAAGATTACAAAGGATTT
>DAOVAN010000014.1 GCA_030671005.1 Caldifarciminota bacterium | reverse complement strand
ATCATTCTGGGGTATGGATTCGATGTAATCGAACAGCCTCTTCGTTTGAGGCATGATGTTTTGAGGGATGGTTATCTTGATGAAGAACGGCAGGATGACAAGAACAGTAAGGAGTAGATAGATAACACGGCGGTCGATTGTGGTAATCCTCTCATACCACTTCATTCTTTGCCTCCCAGCCATGAGCGTTCAATGCCCAGGATTATCTTCAAGGCGGTCGCAATGGAACCAAAGGCGACGCCCAAGAGAATACCACGCTGTGATGCCATGTTCGGTACGCGCATGATCCACTCAGCGAATGCTGGGAATTGTGGGTGTACGTACTGACCAAACGGCATGAATCCAATCATAACGATGAACGCGGAAACCAAGAGTAAGGTTGCTTCCAGACTCCGGGCACGAAAGGAACGATAGGCAGCCGATGCCATGTAGTATGCAAGTAGGGCGAACATTGTGCCGCCGAGCGGAGCAAGCACATTAAGAAATATTCTCTGATAGAGTGAATCCGGGGCCACGCCCCACACGAGACCGACCATTGCCATGCCGAACATACCAGCCAGGGTGACGATACTATAAGGCCAGCCCTCTTTTCTTTTCTGGATTTTAAAGCCGTGATGTCGGATCAGATTACCAATTGCAAGTACTAGGGCAAAGGCCATCAGCGCAATGACCCATTTGTATATGACATTGGCAGATTCCAGTGACACCGGGTGGGGAATGAAGAATTGAACGATCATCACTATTCCCATTATGAAGCATATGGCTAGAGGTAGCTTTCGCTTCATTGTACCCTCAAGAGTGGCAGTAGATCTAGATTGAGAAATGAGAGGGCTGTGAAGCCAAGCAAAATTAACAGCGCGATGAGTTTACCGTAATCTTGTGCCTTTAGGGAACCGAGTAGTATTGGTTCGCGTGAGAGGTAGGCACTCGCTGCATACAGCTCTTCTCCCATCAATGTATAGTCACAGGCTGTGACAAAGAACGGTAATTGTAGCACCGAGTCAGTGCCGGCGATCTGGAAGGAACCGGCTTGGGAACCGGTTTCGGCCATGATCAGCGATTCGGCCCAGAACCTGCCGATGAAGAAATTAGTTGCTGGTTTTTCGCGCATCATGATGCCGTTGACCGCGGCGGCAAAGCCAAACTGTGCTTCGGTTAGATAGCGTACGTAATCTTCCCTGAATTTCTCGGGTCTGCCTTCAGAGATGAACGCTTCCTTCACGACTTCTTTTGCTACGGTGAAGGTCACTGACCATCTATTAGGGACTATTAGTGCAGTATCGTAAAGGGCGATCTTTCTCGCCACTTCACCCAGTATGTTCATCGATGCTATCGTTGCGGTCCAGTCAATATCACCGAGCCCGGGAACGTAGAGGATCGGTTTGCCCATCTCGGTGGCCCTGCCCACTGCTTCTTCGACCGCGGCGAGGCCTGCGATTTTCCTGATGAAGAGTCCTTTGCCGGATCTTGCCAGAGTGACGAAATAGGCGAGCATTAACGTGAAGGTTACGATCGCTACGAGCACGTTGATGCGACCGGTGTGAAATACTTGTGCGAATGATTTTGCAGTGTTACTGTGTTCGGAGTAGAATAACTCACCGTTCTTTATTGCCGCAACAAGATACTGGTACTCGGTATTATCTTGCACTCCTTCGTCTTCAAAGGATGAAACACCCCGAATCGTGGAGCCGATTCTCTGGAGTGTCGTGTCAGTTGTTGTTTTCCTTAATATTGCATAGCCGTCGATCGATGCGTCGTCCACCGAGAGTTTCCAACTCAAGGAAATTATGGAACCGGCATCATTTGGCTTGTCGACTGCTTTGATGTCACTGGGGGGGAGGATGCTCAAGAGCATCAGCAGATAAATCACCGCTTATTATAGGCAGAAAACTACACGTGTCAAGCGAAGCATAATGGGGTCAAATCCCCGATTTCGCATTCCCTTCTTTTTCAATAATGTAACGGCACTTCGTTCCTCCGGAACTCAGCTAAACATTTGACAATTTGCATGACATCGAATTGGTGACTGGTATGGTTTTATCATAGATGATGTTTCTCTATTGTACGCTGAGTACTGAGAGGAAATTCACTCCCAGAAAGGCCAAGATGGTGAATCCGACGAGTATGAGTAGTGCAATCAACTTGCCGTAATCTTGTGCCTTTAGAGAACCTAGTAGTATCGGTTCCCTTGATAAGTAGGCACTGGCTGCGTATAGCTCTTCGCCCATCAGTGTGTAGTCACAGGCCGTGACAAAGAAGGGCAATTGAAGAACGGAGTCGGTGCCCGCGATTTGAAATGCGCCGGCCTGGGCGCCGGTCTCGGCCATGATCAGCGATTCGGCCCAGAATTTGCCGATGAAGAAGTTGGTCGCTGGTTTTTCGCGTATCATGATGCCGTTGACCGCGGCCGCAAAGCCAAACTGCGCTTCGGTAAGATAACGCACGTAGTCTTCCTTGAATTTCTCGGGCCTACCCTCAGAAACAAATGATTCCTTTACTACTTCTTTTGATACTGCGTATACTACGGACCAGGTATTGGGCACGATGAGTTCCGTGTCATACTGGGCGATTTTTTTCGCAACTTCGCCCAATATGTTCATCGAAGCAATAGTCGCGGTCCAGTCAATATCACCGAGTCCGGGTACATACAATATAGGTCTGCCCATCTCGGTGGCCCTGCCCACCGCCTCTTCGACCGCGGCGAGACCGGCGATCTGCCGGATGTAGAGAGTCTTACCGGTCCTTGCTTTCGACACAAAATAAGCAAGTAGCCCGGCAAAAGAGAGTATCGCGAGCAGGACATTAATGCGGCCGGTGTGGAAAATCTGAGGCCGAGAGCTGACCATATTGCTGGATTCTGCATAAAACAACTCATCATCCCTGGAGGATGCTACAGTGTATGTGTAGATTTCACCATCGATCGTTGCATCATCTTCAAAAAACGAGACACCACGTGTTGCTGAGCCTATTCTCTGATAGACTGTATCGGTCTTTGTCTTTCTGAAGACAACGTAGCCCTCGAGGGATGGATCATCGACTGAGAGTGTCCAGGTAATTTGGATCTCGGACCCTGCGTCATTTGGTTTGTCGACCGCCCGGACGTTTGCGGGGGACTTGGTGACCGTGGCAGATTGAGGCATGGCGACCTTGAGACAAAGAGACAAGGAGACAAGGAGGCATGGAAGCAGGGGGAGGGAATGGAGTCGCACGATCTATTCTACTGCTACGAGTCAGCATGTCAATGAAAATTACAAATCTAGTGCCACAGGTAGTTGACTTCCAGGTGCATTCGTTTATAATACACCTGTGAAAATATTAGTGACCAGCGCTTTGCCTTACGCAAACGGCGATATTCATCTTGGACACCTGGCCGGTGCCTATCTGCCAGCCGACATCTACGTCCGCTACCAACGGCTCAAGGGACGCGACGTTGTGTATATATGTGGCACTGATGAACATGGTGTTCCTGTTACGATAAGCGCTGAAAAGCAGAACAAGACACCACGAGAGATCGTTGATCAATATAATCGGTCGATAGAGGAATCCTTCAAAAAGTTTGGCATGACGTTTGATAATTTCTCACGTACGACACTGTCCGTTCACCATCGTCTAGCTCAGGATTTCTTTCTTAAGATATATGAAAAGGGTCTCATCTATCCACGCGAGGTTGAGCAATTCCACTGTACCCGCTGTAAGCGCTTCTTACCAGATCGTTATATCATTGGCACATGTCCGAAGTGCGGAAACGAGGGTGCGCGCGGTGACCAGTGCGAGAATTGTGGGCATTGGCTTGAGCCATTTGAGTTGATCGCACCGCGTTGTTTGATATGTGGCGAAACACCCAAGAAGACGCAGACGAAGCACTGGTATTTCAGACTCTCGCAGTTTCAGGATAAACTGAGTAGCTGGGTCGCGGACAAGAAGGATTGGAAGGAAACGGTGCTGACTTTTGTACGGGGTTGGCTAAGGGAGGGTCTTAAAGACCGTCCGATTACGCGGGATTTATCATGGGGTGTACCCGTTCCCCTAAAGGACGCGAAGGGTAAGGTTCTCTATGTTTGGTTCGACGCACCTATCGGTTATATCTCGTCGACCATCGAATGGGCAGAAAAGAAAGGGAAGCCTGATTTGTGGAAGGATTACTGGTTCGGGAAAGACACAAAATTGGTGCATTTCATCGGTAAGGACAATATTGTATTCCATGCTCTAATATGGCCGGCGATGCTTATGGCATATGGAGATTATGTTTTGCCCTCGGACATCCCGGCAAACCAATTTCTTAATCTGGAGGGCGGAAAATTCTCGACCTCAAAAGGGTATGCGATATGGCTGCCCGAATACTTGAAGGACTTCAAATCAGATTCACTACGTTATGCTCTGACTCGTAACGCTCCTGAGGCGCGGGATACTGATTTCACCTGGCGTGATTTCCAGGTGTGGCACAACAATGAGCTGGCAGACAACCTGGGTAATTTCGTTAACCGCACTTTGACCTTCGTTAAAAAATACTACGATTCTTCAGTTCCTAAAGCTTCGTCTCTCACGGAACGGGATAATCGTATTCTTGACTTGTTGAAGAAAGCTCCCGACACAATTGGCAAAAGAATTGAGAAGTTTGAGTTCAAGGGCGGGTTACAAGAGGTGATGAGAATAGCCCAAGAGGCTAATCGTTATTTTGACCATGAGGAACCCTGGTCGACGCGCAAGAAAGACCCCGACGCTTGTGCGAAGACGATGTATGTTTGTATGAATATTGTGGCGTCCCTGTCAGTATTGATAGAGCCTTTTCTTCCTTCTAGCGCCGAGAAAATAAAAAAGATGATACAACCTGTGCCACATGATTGGGATGAAATCGGCAAGCCGGAGGCGGTACGCGCGGTTGGTGAGCCCTCAATCCTTTTTGAAAAAATCGCCGACGAGGTCGTTAGGGTCCAGGTTGAGAAACTCAAGAAGGAAACGGTTGATCTTGATTACTTTTCGAAAGTATCACTGAAGACAGCCAAGATCTTGACGGCGGAGCGGGTAGAAGGTACCGATAATTTGATCAAATGCCAGGTTGAACTCGGTGAGCAGAAAAGGCAGATTGTTGCCGGGGTCGGCAAAGACTACGAGCCAGGAGAGTTGGTTGGTAAAACGATCATCGTCGTCGATAATCTCACGCCGGCAAAAATAAAGGGAGTTTTGTCTGAAGGGATGCTTTTGGCTGTGGTGGGCAAGAAGGGCATTGTTCTCGTAACAACCGACAAGCCTGTTTCATCAGGAACGGCAGTACGTTAAAGGATACACGATTTCCCTTTTAGAAATATGAATTCATGTTGCTATTACGAATAGATGGTTGATACACACTGTCATCTCGTAGACCCACAATTCGTGAGTGACCTGGGTGATGTGTTGCGAAGAGCCCAAGGTGTTGGCATAACAAGAATCGTGAATGTCGGGTATGATGTGGAGACGAGTCGGAAGGCAATCACAATGTCAGTTGAGCACCCATGGTTGTTGCCGGCGATAGGTATTCACCCTAATGAAGCAGCAGATGAATCCATCAAGGAGATGGATAAGATTGAAGTACTGCTGAGTGATGGCAAGGTGGTTGCAATAGGTGAAACGGGTCTTGATTACTATCGCGATTTCTCACCGCGTAAGGCACAGCAGGAGTTGTTTCGTATGCACATTGCACTGGCAAGTAAGGGGTGTCTGCCTTTGCTAATACATACAAGGAATTCTGTGGAAGACGCAATCCAGATTCTGAAAGAGGAAAACCATCATCTGGGAGTTTTTCATTGCTACAGTGGGAGTTATGAGCAGGCAAAGATTATCATGGATATGGGTTTTTATATAAGCTTTGCGGGAGTATTGACGTACTCCAGGCGGGCTCGTGAGATTATCCAGAATCTGCCACACGATCGTATACTACTGGAGACCGACGCGCCTTTCCTGGCGCCGATCGGACACCGGGGTAGAAGAAATGAACCGGCGTTTATTACCGAGACTCTGAATTTTGCGGCAAATACGCTGGATATCATACTGGAGAAACTCGAGGCGATTCTGGACGCTAACGCAAGAGAACTCTTTTCTCTCCAATAACAGGATGTCGAGAAGGCGTAGGATTTTAGGCCAGCATTTCTTGAACAGCCGGCGCCTCGCTCAGAAGATCAGCGAAGTTGCAGGAGTCGAAGATGAGACAGTCGTCGAGATCGGTGCGGGTAAAGGCATTCTAACCGGGCAGCTGGCAAGGAAAGCAAGAAGGGTCAACGCTGTAGAAATCGATAGCAGGCTGGCAGATTTCCTGGAGGGCTTGAAAATTCCCAATGTTGATGTGATCAACCGGGATTTTCTAAGAATCGATCTGGGTGATTACGACTGTCCGGTAATAGTGGGTAATATTCCTTACAGCATCACGTCTGCGATTTTTGAAAAACTGATTGAGAACAAGGGTTGTTTGAAAAAAGCGGTGCTGACCGTACAAAAAGAATATGCGGAAAAGCTAACGGCTGCCGTGGGAGACGCAGAATATGGTTATATTACGTTACATGTGAATTTTCACTTTCGAGTCATGAGGGAGTTTGCTGTACCGGCAAGGTTTTTCTCGCCACGACCCAAAGTGAGTTCGGTTGTTATTACGCTCATGCCAAAAGAGACTGACTTCGATGAAGGTTACGAAAAAGAGCTGTTTGAATTCATAGCCGGAGTTTTTCGTTATCGGCGTAAGTCTATGAAGAATGCTATGCTCAATTACTCTGGTAGAGTACCTGGGAGTCTTGATGATGGTCTACTGAGAAAAAGACCACAACATTTGAGCTTCGATGATTTCCATCGAATATACACGACCGTCGTCAATGAACCATGAGAAAACATAAAATCCTCATAATGGAAGATGGAGATCTGGGCGCGTCGATCGCCGGAGTATTTAAGGCTATCGGGCCGCAAAACCTAAAAGATAAGCGGGTACTCGTAAAACCAAACATGCTCAGGCCAGCACGCCCTGACGAGTGTGTTGTTACCGACCCGGAAATTATTGCGAAGACAGTATCGTTTCTTGTAGCTGAGGGAGCTGACGTCGTGGTTGGTGATAATCCCATGCCTGACCGGAAGTACCCTCATGAGACTGAAGTTGCCGAATGTTGTGGTTTCATCGATGCATCACAGCAAAGATTCAGGAATATTGGCAAGTATTCGAAGAGGGTGAAGACACCCAAGAATCTCTTGAAGGAATTCTATGTTTCGAGAGAAATTCTTGACTGTGACCTTATTGTTTCTTTGCCAAAATATAAGACACATGAGCTGACAACTATGACGTTGTCGGTGAAGAATCATTTTGGCATAATCCCTGGGGGGTTCAAACCTTACGTACATTCACTTTTTCCTGGCATAGAGGATTTCAGCAGGGTTCTCGTCGAGATCTACCAGATAAGGCCGCCCGACATAATCATTATGGACTGCCTCCGCATCGTGGATGCAAAAGGGACAAAGTTTAACCCGGGAAAGATCATCGCTGGTGATAATGGGCATGCCGTGGACTATGCATGTGCCCTTATGGCGGGCATAAATCCGTTGCGGATTCCAACTGTCAGAATTGCCCTCGATGAGGGGTTGTTTGACCCGGCAAAGATTGAATATATTGGCAGGCTCGAAAAAATCCGCGGTTTCAGTCTACCTTTCGCTTTTCCGTTTCGGAACTCAGTTGTAGAGTTCGTGTCCCGGATCTTGTATAGAATTTGGCTCGGGCGCGTGCCGATCATAGATTCCAGGGTTTGTACAAGATGCTCTTCCTGTGAAAATGTCTGTCCACCGAGGGCGGTGAAGAGGCAGCAAGTAGACTATGGCAAATGCATCAAGTGCTACTGCTGCCTGGAGGTCTGTCCGGTTCAAGCAATAAAAATCAAGTTCAAGATTACATGAGTGTTAGACGAGTGGTGATATGTGGACAAGCGATTGACACTAAATTGACAGCGAGTATAATGAGATTGCCGTGAAGCTGTTTTTCGAAAAGCTGATGACACGTCGCAGTTTTTTTAAAAACTGCGGCTGGATTGCTCTGAGTGGTGTCGTAGTGTCGAAATTGGTGAAATTTGCTGACGCCCAAGAAGCGAAACTCGGTTACATAGAGCCGAAAAAAGCTTTGTACTACGAGAAGTTGTCCAAGCAGCGCGTACGGTGTAAGCTCTGCCCACGTTACTGTGTCGTCAATAGTGGCGATCGAGGATTCTGCCGGGTACGCGAGAATCGTGATGGTGATTACTACACTCTTGTCCATTCGAATCCATGTGCCGTGCACATAGACCCGATTGAGAAGAAACCGTTGTTTCAATTTTACCCAGGAACGGCGGCACTCTCGATAGCGACTGCGGGTTGTAATTTTACATGCAAGAATTGTCAGAATTATGATATATCGCAAGCACGTCCCGATGATACTATCAATGTCGAACTGCTTCCCGAAGATACTGTCAAATTGGCTCTCAAGTATGAAACACCTACTATTGCCTATACTTATACAGAACCAACTGTATTTTTTGAGTACATGTTCGAAACCGCGAAGATCGCGCGCCAAAAGGGTGTAATGAATATTTACCATTCCAACGGTTACATCAACCAGGAAGCACTCGTCGCTCTCGCGCAGTATTTGGATGGTGCGAATGTCGATCTCAAGGGGTTCAGTGATGCATTCTACCAAGAAATCACTGGGGGGACGTTGAACCCGGTGCTTGAATCACTGAAGACATTGAAGAAGCATGGTGTGTGGCTGGAGATCACTAATCTAGTGATACCAACGAAGAATGACTCTGATGAAATGATCAGGGACCTGTGTGTCTGGATAGAGAGTGAACTCGGTAAGGAAACGCCCGTTCATTTCTCTCGTTTTCATCCGCAGTACAAATTACAGAATTTGCCACCCACGCCGGTTGAGACATTGAAAAGGGCGGCTGATATCGCCCACGTAAGCGGTTTGGAGTATGTATACATTGGAAATGTGCCCGGTGTTGAGGAGGAGAACACATACTGTCCTCAATGTGGTAAGATCGTCATAGGGCGTACTGGATACCATGTTCATGCCTACAAAATTAAGAATGGTAAGTGCGAATTCTGTGGAGCGGAAATCGCTGGGAAGTGGAAATAAGCTACTACGTGTACGGATAGTGCACTTCATGTAGCCTTATGATGATACACTTTAGTCAGTATGCTATTGACAGATTATTGAATATGTATAAAATAATGATATGAGAGAGAAGCAGTTGAAAGAGTCCTTGAAGAATGGTGAAATCGGCAGTCAGTATTTGCTTGTCGGAGATGAACCGATACTCATCGACCGCGCTCTGAAGACGATAAGTGACGCACTTCACGTTGAAGAATCTTTCGATGTGGATCGTTTCGTCCTTCCCGAAGTTGCCATAGAGGATATAGTAGCCAAGCTGTATCTGATACCCCTGCTATCGAAGAGGAGGTTGTTGATTGTCAAGAATCTCGAGGATATTCACGGCCGCGATCTGGATGAATTCGCACAAATCATTAACCGCAACAAGTCTGCTAATTGCCTGGTGATGACCTATGGACTGAAGAAGGATAGTAAGTATCACAAGGACTCAGATAAAAAACCGACTGCTTTGTTCTCTGCTGCGCAGTATGTGGATTGCAGGCCTGAGCGCAGTGAAATCAAACAGTGGATACGAGCGACGGTCAAGCGTGACAAATTGAACCTTGATGATGTGATGATGGACTATCTTGAGGAGGAATTTAGTAATGACATCACGGGTCTTAAGAATGAGTTTGAGAAAATCAAGAATTATCTTCACGAGGCTGGCGTAATGGACAAAGACAAGATTAGGGATTTGGCAAAAGGTCTCTGCAATTTCGACAAAAAGCAAGCGGCTGCTGCTTTTCTGGACGGCCGTTCTAGTGCCTTGAGAATCTTCGAAGAACTGCAGCCCTATTTGGCCTCAAACGCAATGATGGTGGATAGCCTGACAAGGGAAATATTGAGACGCGCGCGCGGGAAGGGCAATACGATGCAAGCTAGAAAGACCACGCTTCAGGCTATCTTGAGGCAGCTAATCGCGATCGACAGAAAGATAAAGACCAGCTCCCTATTCATACGTCTTTCAATGGAACTATTTTTTCTGCATAATGCAGGTGCGTTTAAGAATGGAGCATCATATGGAAGATAAGATGTCTATCGTAAGGGACCTCCAGAATCAGCGCATGGACGTTGTCAATAAGCTGAAGCGAATTGAAGAGAAGAAATCAACGGTCAGCGTTGAGGTTTACGAAAAGGTCAAGAAGGAGTATGACGATAAACTCGAGGCTATAGAGGAGCAGCTCGGTGGACACATGGATGTACTTACGGAAGAGGTGCAACGTCTCAAAGCAAAAGATGACGAGCTGATGGAAAAGGAGAAGGAGACGAAATTCAAAATGGAAGAGGTGGAACTCCGCTATTCGATCGGCGAGTATGATGAGGATTCCTTCAAGAAAGCTAAAGAGGAAAATGATGCGGCCGTGGAACAATTGAACGAGGAACTGGAGAAGACGCGCGAGAACATGACATACTATGCCTCTTTTCTAAAAGCGAAAGAAGGGGAACCAGCACCAGAACCAACGCCGGAGCCAGTACCAGAGCCAGAACCCGAGCCTGCGCCGAAAGCAGAACCAGAGAAACCTGCCGAGGAAGAATCTGAACTCAAAATCGACGAACATATCCTGGAAGAGAAACTACCTGAGGAGGAAGTTGCTTTGGAAGAACTTCTGTCTGAGGAAGAGGCTGTTAAGCCCGATGTTGCTGCGGAAGGTCCTGCAAAACCTGAAGCTGAGCAGGACAAAGGTGTGGCGTGTCCAAAATGTGGCCATCTCAATACCGCGGATTCATGGTATTGTGAAAAGTGTGGCGCTGAGATTCTTGGGGCATCTGGGTCATCGTAGATAACTTCGTTCATCTTAGTCTGAAATGCAGTTTGACCACACTAAAATAGAAAAGAAATGGCAGGAGTCTTGGCGGGCGAATGGTTTGTTCCGTGCCCCCGAGAAACCTAAGAGCAAATTCTATAATCTCGTGATGTACGCCTACCCCTCGGGTGATATTCATATGGGGCACTGTAAGAATTATGTGATCGGCGACGTCTATGCGCGCTTTATCATGAGGAGGGGGTTTGATGTTCTACACCCTTTCGGATGGGATGCATTCGGGTTGCCTGCAGAAAACCAAGCAATAAAGCTTGGCGTACATCCTGAAAAGTGGACACTCGAAAACATACGCATTTCCGATAATTCATTGAAGTTATTGGGCATCAGCTACGATTGGGATCGCGAAATAATCACATGTCTGCCCGATTACTACAAATGGACTCAGTGGATGTTTCTGCTGCTCTACAAGAGGGGTCTGGCATATAAGAAAGAAGCATATGTTAATTGGTGCCCTGGTTGTCAAACAGTGCTGGCAAACGAACAGGTGATCGAAGGCAGGTGCTATAGGTCGAATTGCCAGTCAGTTGTTGAAAAGAGGAGGTTGAATCAGTGGTTCTTCAGAATCACAGACTACGCCGAGAAGTTGTTGGACGGGCTTGATGGTTTGGATGGTTGGCCGGAAAATGTCAAGGCGATGCAAAGGAATTGGATTGGGAAGAGTGAAGGTTGTGATATTCGATTCAAGGTTGTGGATCGAGATGTTAATTTTCAGGTTTTTACGACCAGACCCGATACAATCTACGGTGTAACGTTCATGTCGATTGCCCCTGAGCATCCGGCGGTTGATGATCTCGTTAAAGGTACGTCATGTGAATCCTTGGTGCGGCAGTACATTCAGGATGCAACAAAGAAGACAGATAGGGAACGGATCGAGAAGGAAAAAGATGGTGTGGCTACTGGATGTCATGCGATCAACCCCGTTAATGGAGAAAAGGTGCCGATTTTTGTGGCTGATTATGTTCTTCTGGAATATGGTAGTGGAGTCGTTATGGGGGTACCGGCCCACGATGCACGCGATTTCCAGTTCGCTAAGAAGTATGATTTACCAATCAGGGTTGTAATCAAACCGCCCGATGGTGAGCTGAAAGCGGAGACGATGACCGACGCGTATGAGGATTTTGGCGTTATGGTGGCTTCTGATGAATTCACCGGGTTAGATTCCGATAAGGGTATCAAGGCGGTCACCCATTTCTTGGCCGAGAAGCAGCTGGGTGGTCCGAGTGTTCATTACCGCTTGAAGGATTGGCTCATTTCGCGACAGCGGTACTGGGGGGCACCGATTCCAATCATCTACTGTGGTAAATGTGGAATGGTGCCGGTGCCGGAAAAAGACTTGCCCGTTCTGTTACCTGAAGATGTGACTGACTTCGTTCCCAGAGGTAAATCCCCACTCGCCGCGGTCGAGAGATTCATAAATACTGAATGCCCAAAATGCGGGGGGAAGGCGCAACGTGACCCCGATACGATGGATACGTTTGTTTGTTCCTCTTGGTATTTTCTTCGCTATCTGGACCCGCACAACGAACATGAATTCTGTTCGAGGGCCAGTGCGGATTGCTGGTTACCCATTGATCAATATATCGGAGGTGGCAGCGAGCATGCTACGGGTCACTTGATCTATTTTCGATTCTTCACCAAAGTGCTCTTTGATGCAAAGTATTTATCCGTGGATGAACCGGCTAAGAATCTGTTCAATCTGGGGATGGTGTTGAAAGATGGTGAAGTGATGTCTAAGTCAAGAGGAAATGCCATACCAGCAGGTCAATTCATCAGCAAACATGGTGCAGATGTTGCACGCATGACGATTCTTTTTGCCGCACCTCCAGAACGCGAGATGGAGTGGAGTGACGAAGGGGTAACTGGTGCGGAACGGTTCTTGAATCGTATGTATCGTCTGGTTACCGAATATAAAGATACGATTACTGAGAAACGCCCGACCCATTCTGCGGCGGATGGAGATGAGCTTTATGTTAAGATCAACCAGACAATTGCCAAGGTCACGCGTGATTTGCAGTCGTTCAAGTATAACACGGCTATTGCCGCATTGTGGGAACTCATGAATGCACTTTATCTATCGGGAAAACACGGTGAGGTATTTGGATACGGTGTTTATGCAATGATTCATATGCTCGCGCCCTTTGCCCCCCACCTGGCTGATGAATTGTGGTCACTGACTGGTGGCGAAGGCAGTCTGGTCAGGCAACCATGGATTGAGTATGATGAGAAGCATACTCAGAGCAAGGCGACAACTATCGTAATCCAGATAAACGGGAAAGTGCGTTCTCATATTGAGGTTGTCGGCAGTGTGCCGGAGGATACGGTGAAGAAGATGGCGTTTGATGATGAGCGTGTGAGACGTCATCTCGAGGGCAAGAACGTCAAGAAGACGGTCTATATACGGGACAAATTGCTCAACATAGTTTTATGATTATGTAGTGTTACAAGAGAAGGAGGAAAAATGAGGAAAATGAAGAAGAAAAAGAAGACGAAGGTTACAAAAAAGAAGAAAAAGAAGAAACCTTCAATAAGGGAACTAACGATTGATATTTTGAAAAGGAGTAAGAAACCTTTACACTATCGCGACATAACGAAACGGTTGAAGAAACGGGGCTATCGATTCCATCGCAAAGATCCTGAGCGTTCAGTGTACATTATCATCAATCGTTACCCGAAAATCTTCAAGAAAACGAAACCAGCTACCTACAAGCTGAGGTAAAAAAAAGAGGGGGTGTACACCCCCTCTTTTCTCTATTTTTCTGGTTTAGCATACCCTTTCATCTTTTTTGCATATTCGGCGAGCTTCTGGGCGACACGGTAGTTGATGCTGTCTTTTTCGAATCCTGGTTTTGTCTTTCTGCCTGATTTTACGCCGGTGAGCAATTCAATTCCCTCGTCGATGGTCTTGACGGCGAAGATACGAAATTTCTTCTTGGTAACTGCATTCACAATTTCTTGTTTCAGCATCAGATCTTCGATGTTGCTCGCGGGAATGATGACACCCTGACTGCCGGTGAGCCCCTTCGCCTTGCAGACTTCAAAAAAGCCTTCTATCTTCTCATTGACTCCACCGATGGCTTGGATCTCGCCGTTCTGATTGACCGAACCGGTCACGGCAAGTTCCTGGTTTAGTGGGGCGCCGGATAGCGCCGAGAGTATCACGTACACTTCAGCACTCGAGGCCGAGTCGCCATCGATTTCGCTGTATGACTGTTCAAAACCCAGTGTCGCGTCGATTGCCATTGGTTGATGCTGAGCATAGCGGGACTTCAGGAATCCACTCAGTATCAAGACTCCCTTGTTGTAGGTACGGCCGCCGAGATTCGCTTCGCGTTCGATGTTTATTATGCCCGCTTTACCCAAGGATGTCTTCGCCGTGATGCGCACCGGTCGCCCAAAGGCATAATTACCCATTTGATAGACCGAGAGTCCATTCAGCTGCCCGACTGCCTTTCCTTTTGTGCTGATCATCAAGACATCATTCTCGATCATCTCTTGTATCTTATCTTCGACCATGTTCATGCGCTTACGCCAGCATTGGATCGCCTTTTCTACGTCCTTCCCCCGGACATCTTTGCGGTTGGACTGGCGTGCCCAATAGTCTGATTCACGAACCGTATCGGCGATGACGTTGAACCTCGTGCTCAGTTTACTCCTGCGTCCGGCAACGCGCACGCTGTATTCGACGACTTCAGCAATGGCTTCCTTGGAGAACGGTAGCAGAGACTCTGCTGCACATATCGATTTTACGAAACTAGCATACTCATTGATGTTTCGGGTATTTTTGTCCATGACAGTGTCAAAATCGGCTTTCACCTTGAAAATCTTCTTGAAGTCTTCATCCTGCTGGAAGAGCAGATAATACAACCACTGGCTGCCGATCATGATGATCTTGACATCGATGGAGATTGGTTCAGGCTTTAGTGCAGACGCCGTGAACATGTAGAAAGGGTCAAAGACTTGAATGTCGATTACCCCATTACGCAGGGTACGCTTTAGTGCGGGCCAGACACCGGCTTCACTCAAAGCGTCAAAGGCATTGACGATCAGATAGCCACCGTTGGCGCGCAGTAGGGAACCCGCTTTTATGTTGAGGAAATCACTGGTCATCACACCAGGCATCAGGGCTTGTCGTTCAATCGTGCCAAATAGATTCTTATAGGATGGATTTGTTTCGAAGATAATCGGGACGTCTTTTGTTTCTGAGTTATCGACCATAACGTTCACGCTATACTCCCTGAATTCCGCTTCCTTAGCGTCTTTCTTCAGGAATTTTTCCAGATTGGATAATATGGCTTCCAGCACTTCATTGAGATAGGCAGTGATTTTATCTTCTGTGAACTTATTCTTTATGTCGTCAACTAAATTTGCGACAACTGGTTTGACCATCCACTCATTCAGCTTTTCCAACTCAGTACTGGCTGTGTCCTGAATCTCTTTTATCTGGTTGTAGATCTTTGCCATATCAACTTCAAGAGCCCGGATTTTCTCTATTATCTTTTTATGCTCCTCTTCAGTGAGTTTACCCTCTTTTATTAAGGCCTGGGTTTCTTCCAGGCTGGTTGGTTTGCCTTCGATGACTGGTACGATTGCGGGGCGCACGTAAGGACCCATTTGTATCGTTGTCAGCTTTAACCCTTGTTGTTCTACTTGCTTCTCGAAATCTCTGAGTAGTGTGCGGTGTTGATTTCCGTACTTCTCGACGATCTTCTGTTTTCTCTTTTGGTATTCTTCACTGCCAAATACGCCGGGGATGTTTGTTTTCAGGTTTCTGATCAGTTTCATTATGGCACGCCTGAATTTTTTACCCTTACCTCCAGGTAATTCAATGAGTTTTGGCATATCAGGGTTCTTGAAGTTATTGACGTAGAGCAGATCTTTCAATTCGCCCTTGACTTTTAGGTCGTCTAATAGCTTGGTGATGGCCGTCGTTCGGCCGGTGCCGACGGGCCCGGTTATGAAGATGTTATATCCGGGATACTTCACATTGAGACCAAGTTTTATAGCGTCGATCGCCCTTGGCTGACCGATTATCCATTCACAGGAACTAACCTCTTTCAAATTCTTGAAACGAAGTAATTTGGGGTCGCATTGCCAACGAAGCTCAGATGGTTTCAGTTCCTTAACTTTTTTCATAAATCCTCCTTCGATAGATGCAATATTGATTAAATATGTTATGAGTCAGATTCAATACCTATTAGATTATCGTTGAAACGCAGGAGAAGTATAACTAGAAATGGCTCCATGTCAACAAACGCCCGTCGTTGCGCGTGGACACTGACCATATGGCATGTATGATAATGGCTTCGATTCTCTTCATATTGACACCCAAACATCTTTGGCTATAATAGCTCTACGCTGTTTGAAAGGAGGAAAGCATGGAGAAAATAACAATTAGTGTAATTAAGGCAGACATTGGTGGCTATGTTGGGCATTCTAGTATGCATCCCAACATTTTGACCAATGCCATGCAATCACTCGAAAAGGCGAAAGGTAAAGGTACGATCGTTGATTTTCATGTTACCCATTGTGGCGATGACCTTGATCTTATCTTGACCCACCGACAAGGGGAGAATGCCAGTGATATACACAAAATGTGTTGGGACATTTTTCTTGAGTGCACCGAAGTAGCCAAAGAACTGAAGCTGTATGGCGCAGGCCAGGATCTGCTCTCTGACGCATTCTCGGGTAATGTCAAAGGCATGGGCCCCGGCGTTGCAGAGATGACTATTGAAGAACGGAAGAGTGAACCGGTAATCATCTTTGCCGCGGACAAGACATCACCTGGTTCATGGAATTTCCCGCTCTATAAGATGTTCGCCGATCCATTCAATACTATCGGACTGGTCATTGATCCTAACATGCACGAAGGCTTCAGCTTTAGGGTACTCGATGTCTTCGGGAGCAAGACCGTGACCCTCAATTCGCCCGAGGACATTTACGATTTACTGGTTCTCATCGGTGCCTCGGAACACTACATCGTTGAGGCGGTGCACAAGAAAAATGGATTGATCGCCGCAGTGACCTCGACCCAGAAGGTCAATCTGATTGCCGGACGTTATGTCGGTAAGGATGATCCGGTGATGATTGTGCGTTGTCAGAGCGGGTTACCAGCAGTGGGTGAGGTATTAGAGCCATTCTCAATGTCCTACTTGGTGACCGGATGGATGCGTGGTTCACATTGGGGACCATTCATGCCCGTTTCGGTTGAGGATGCAAACCCCACTCGTTTTGATGGTCCGCCGCGAGTTATTGCGCTCGGATTTCAGCTAAATAATGGCACCTTGGTCGGCCCACGCGACATGTTCGCGGATCTGAGTTACGATTTGGCAAGACAGCAAGCCAATGAAATGGCAAATTATATGCGCAGGCATGGTCCTTTTGAGCCGCAGCGGCTTCCTCTGTCAGATATGGAATACACGACGTTGCCTCAGGTGCTGGAGAAATTGAAGGGGAAGTTTAAATAGAGAGTCACTCAGAGGGTTAATAAGGCAAGGGCTTACCGTCTGCACTTTATGATTGGTTAGTATCTGATTGTAGCAAATCATACAACATGTTTTTTGCGGCGCTCCTTATTATCGGCCAGATATTAGACCCCAATGTGACCGGGTATACATTTGTAAAACTCGGGGTTGGTGTGCGACCGGTTGCTATGGGTGGTGCCTTCAGTGCCATGAGTGATGACGGCCATGCAGTTTTCTGGAATCCCTCAGGCTTGGGTGTTGCGGATAGTTATCATATCATCGGCATGGCGATGAACCACCTGACCTATTTCAAGTATTACAATCTTACATCGGCCCTTCCAATAGGAAAAAATGATGCTGTTGGCCTTGGGTTATCCTACTTGGGTGCGACCGATATTGAATACTCGGAGCGAGGCGAGGAGCTGGGGGAATTCACGAATGCAGACATGTTGCTGAACATAGGATATGGTCGCTCATTCGGAAAACGCAAGACCATCAGTTTCGGCGGTTCGGTCAAGGTTGTGCGTGGTCAGTTGTACGACTATAGCTCATATGGTGTTCTCGCCGACCTGGGTTTGCTTTGGAATCCGTTTAAATATGTCTATCTGGGTACGGTGCTTAAGAATCTAGGTACACGACGGCGGTATATAGAGATATGGGAATATCCGCCAGTAAACTTCCGGCAGGGTGTGGCGGTTAAAATACCATTTCGCGAGAATCAATTGGCCTTGAGTGTCGATTATTCAGCATATCACTTCAAAACGACACTTGCCGTCGGCGGAGAGGTACTCATTCGTGATCCCAGGCTCTTGGGGTCTTCAAATCAGAGGAAGATTTCCGGTTTCGCCATAATGGCTGGTTATCAATCCGGATATGGCGAAGGTACGTTTTCGGGTTTTTCAATGGGATTCTCTGTTGAGTTGTCGGTTAGTGAAGGTCTCTATCTTGACATCGGCGCCCTGTTGCTTTCATATGGTTATCTTGGTTCATCAGAGCGCATCGCCTTAGGATTGAATTACGTGCCCACTCGAGGGCGCGCCAACAAGTCGAGTAGTCAGAGCGGGCGTTCCAAATCATGAAACCGTCGCCTCCGGCTGAGAGAACCCCGTTCATTTGGCTGAAGACGTAGTTTTCATCATAGGTCTGTACCCTATAATCAAAACCCTGTACAAAAGGCATCACCTTGACTCCGGTCGGCAATTTGGTA
The DNA here is from genome assembly GCA_030671005.1 of Caldifarciminota bacterium. Classification (GTDB taxonomy): domain Bacteria; phylum Hydrothermota; class Tepidihabitantia; order SM23-42; family SM23-42; genus SM23-42. The sequence goes on along the minus strand of DAOVAN010000014.1, from coordinate 1,297 downwards.
AACGCTTCTTTCACTGAGTCAAAGTAGATCCAATAACTGCGCCAGGGTTCAACCTCTTCATTCTTGAAGTCACGGGCAAAATGTGAAGGATAGAGCATCGGATATAGTACGTCGATGAACTCACCAAGCCTCTCGATGACTTGGCCTTCGGTTCGGAGTTTGCGCCATACCGAGAAGCCAAAAACACATATGCCGATCTCGGCATCGATTTCTTTCCTCACTTTTTCCAGAAAGCGTGCTATCGCGTCGACCCGGGATCCTTTCACGTGTGTTAATCTGATCCGGGCGACATCGCCGTCAGTAGGAAACCGTATGTAGTCATAGGCTATTGATTTTACCCCGCAGTCCACTATCTCCTTGGTGACGGCGCACAAATAGTCATGGACTTTCTTATCGAAAGGGTTTGTCCAGGCCACGCCTTTATTATCGAGCCATATTTCCCCGCTGTCATTTCTGATCCCGAATTTCTTGTAGCGGGCTAGGTAGTTATCACGAAAACAGACGATCCTCGCGATCAGCTTCAAATTATGTTCTGCGGCGTTTTCTACCAGGTAATCGACATCGAAGTGTTTTTTTGCAGCGTTGATCTTTTTTGCTAGTTCCAGTTCTGAGCCGTAAGCGAGGAATCCGTAATCACTCTTGAAGTCAACGACGATGGCATTTATCAACCCGGAATCCCCCTTTGCGAATATCTCTTCCAGGTACTCCTTCTTGTTTGCCTGGTAAGGATTTATATAGACACCCCGGAGAGTGTTATCAGTCTCGGGGTAGCATTGTGCCAAGAGGACAAGTACTACACAAAGGTTCATTTTTCCTGCAATATTTTTTGCCCACTTTTACAAGCAAGGCATGGCATTCATTGAATAGTCTGGTACTGGCTGGTAGGCTTCGCTCGATAGTACCCTGTAGTTCATCATATGGCGTGTCGTATTTAACGATACCGTGCCGGGAAAGGATACGCCGGGTGTAGGCATCAACTACGAAGATACGTTTTCCGAGTGCGTATAGGAGTATCGAATCAGCTGTTTCCGGGCCTATTCCCGGAATGGCTAAAAGCTCTTTTCTTAACACCCGCGTCTTCTTCCGCGCCATCGTCTGCGGGTTGCCCTTGTAATTGCTCACATAGTACTGAAGGAATGCCCGTATATATCTGGCTTTCATACGGTAAAACCCCGATGTTTTGATCAATTGGGGAATCTTTCGATGCTGGATGAGCATTTTCTTGGGGTCGAGGAGTTTCGCTTTTCTGATCTTCTCAATTGCTGTGCTCACGTTATGCCAGTTTGTATTTTGAGTG
>DAOVAN010000050.1 GCA_030671005.1 Caldifarciminota bacterium | reverse complement strand
CAAATAACGGCGATACTCCAGTGTGCCCAGGTCGCCACCAAGCAAAAGATACCGATTATTGCAGACGGTGGTATCCGATACTCGGGTGATATTGTCAAAGCCCTTGCTTGTGGTGCATCGAGTATCATGACCGGCAACCTTTTTGCCGGTACCGAGGAAAGCCCTGGTGAGACCATACTGCTTGAGGGTAGAAGATACAAAACCTATCGAGCAATGGGTTCATTAGGAGCGATGTCGCGCGGCTCAGCCGATCGTTATTTCCAGGAAGGAGCCAAGAAATTTGTACCCGAGGGTGTAGAAGGAAGAGTGCCCTATCGGGGGCTGGTAAGAGAAGTCTTGTTCCAACTGGTCGGGGGCATAAAGCAGGGCTTGGGTTATTGTGGGGCGAAGAATATCAAGGAGTTGCAGGCGAAGGCTAGGTTCATCAAAATCAGTGGTGCCGGGTTGAGGGAAAGTCATCCTCATGACATAACAATAACCAGAGAAGCACCAAATTATGGAATCAAGATTCTATAGCACAGCGTTCGCCACGATCGCGCCCTACTACGATAAGCTGATGTCGTTTGTCAACTACCCGGGTTGGGTTGACCACATCGAAAAAATCATCAACCTCAACAACATAACAGAGAAACGGATTTTCGATCTGGCATGTGGCACTGGTGTCTGTTTGGAGCTGTGGTCAGACAGGGGTTACGAAGTGATCGGGTTGGACAAATCGATCGACATGCTTAGAGTGAGCAAGGAGAAGTTACTCAAGAAAAACGGTTCGCTGCTGGTCAACGGGGATATGCGAAACTTCAAGCTGGGCAGGAAGATGCCGATAATAACCTGTCTTTATGACAGCCTGAACTATCTGCTGACCGAAGCAGAGCTACTGTACTGCTTTCGCCGTGTTTATGATGCCCTGAGTGATGATGGTATTTTCATCTTCGACATGAACACGATTCATTCACTCCGCGATGCGTGGGGTAACAACGGCTTTCAGCGTCGGGATGAGGGTTTGTTCTCGATTTGGTCTAACCGGTTCAACCCGAATAACAATATTTCTTCGCTCAGTATCACCCTACACGTACGTCGCAACGGTGAAGAGATGGTCCTGCGGGAGTTTCATCAGGAGCGTGGTTATCCATTGATGGTCATCGAAGAGTTATTGAGAGCGGCCGGTTTTGACTGTTGGTTATATAGGCATCTTACCTTCACGCCGGCGACAGAGGACGATTTGAGGATAATGGGGGTTGTGAAGAAATGATGATTGCTGACCTGCATATACACTCCCGCTACTCACGGGCTACGTCAAAAGAGATGATCATCCCCAAGATTACCGAATATGCGAAACTGAAGGGTATCGGCATGGTCGCAACCGGTGACTTCACGCATCCTGAATGGTTTAAGGAATTGAAGAGATATCTGAAACCGGGCGACGGCGTTTACGAATACGGCGGTGTTAAATTTGTGCTCAACGTCGAGGTGAATAACATCTACACGAGAAAAGGAAAATTACGGCGTCTGCACAATATAATCTTCGCCCCGGATTTTGAGACGGCCGAAAAGGTAACGCAGTATGTAGGGCGTTATGGAAAACTAGCATCCGATGGCAGACCCATACTATCCCTGGATACCTACGACATGCTAAAGGCGCTCATTGATATCTCACCCGACGTCTTCTTGGTGCCGGCCCATATCTGGACGCCCTGGTTTGCTCTTTTCGGCTCTAACTCAGGTTTTGATTCGATCGATGATTGCTTGGGTGATTTAAAGGATCATGTTTTCGCCATGGAAACCGGTTTGTCTTCAGACCCGGCAATGAACTGGCGTCTGTCAGTTCTTGATAAATATACCCTGATTTCGAATTCTGATGCTCATTCGCCCGCCCGTATGGGTCGGGAAGTGAATGTATTCAGGGATGAACTGAATTACTTCGAGCTGCGTGATGTGTTGAAGAATAAGGACCGCGAGCGCTTTCTTTATACGATAGAATTCTACCCCCAAGAAGGCAAGTACCATTTTGATGGACACCGCAAGTGTGATGTCCGGTTATCGCCAAAAGAGTCCCGGTTCAACAACAACCTATGTCCGGTTTGTTCGCGCAGTCTCACCATCGGTGTTTTGCACCGCATCGAAAGCCTTGGCGACCGGGACGAGGGATTCGTACCGGAAAATTCGATTCCGTACAAAAACATGATTCCCCTCGAAGAGATCATTGCCGAAGCGATGGGTGTGGGTCGTGATACGGTTGGGGTAAAGAATGAATACCGCAGATTGTGTGGTATCTTCGGCAGCGAATTCGAAATATTGCTCAATACGCCGATCGACGAATTAGCAAATAACACTCAAGAGCGTGTTGCGCAAGGCGTGGAAAGAACGCGCCGCGGTGATTTGATCATTAACCCGGGCTACGACGGAGAGTTCGGGACGGTTAAGATATTCGAGGAAGAAAAACCGACCGAATCCCAGATGAGTCTGTTCTGACTACAAGAATACATCACCGTAATCTATTTTTTTCATCATTAGTTAACAAAACCAACCAGTCGTAGATCCTTTAGGGCTATACTTTGTTAACTTTTGCGCCACATACGTCATTGCGAGGAGTCCGCCGTAGCTTTAGCGAAGGCGGGCGACGCGGTCCCGTTTCTGATTTATCAGAAACGAGGATATCCGCAGAGTCTCGTCAGACTCTACGAGAGTCTACGGACCTCGTGCTTCGCACGGGACAATCTCAGACTTGCTCCAAGTTCCGCTTGGGGTTTTAGATTTTGATAAGATTTCTAGAACTACATCAGAATACTGTTCGCATAACCGCCCAGACTGCACATAAGACGCAGCATGCGGTAGAATTCACGCGTGTCTTTTGCCCGGAAGATTATTTTTCGGCCATCCGTTCTCTTGACACCCGGAATCAGTTCCACCAAATCGACAATCAGTGAATTCAAGAAATCAACCTCAGCCTTGATTGGCGATTTGAATCTGAAAAGCTTGAGCTTGCTGATTTTTTGCATTGCCCGGGCGGCTTTGGATTCGATTTCCTGCTGAACATCACTTGGGTGCCGGCACTGAGCGGCGAATCGTGAGACCGCGCGTTTTGTGACCACGGTTTCGATCCTTTGACCGAAGAATCTTGTGACTTCGGCAATTAAGCTATCGTCACCAGTAACGAGGCCCAACGGCACGCCATAGTACCCGGCAAGAGCAGCGTTGACCTCGGTTTCACCAACATAACGCCCGTTTATTTTCACACTATAAATAGTCGTCGAGGAGAAAGTGTGATCCATGCCAGCATATTTTGTCCCGGCCATGGAATGGTAACCGATGAAAAATGCAACATCGAAGTTTTCATCGATGCCCTCGATCATGTTGTTCTTACCCGGCGTGCCCTTGACCAGCTGTACTCCAGGATCAAGCTCTTCGATCATGAGGTTATCGCCAAAAGCATGTGCGTCGCAAATCGTAATTTTGTGAATTCTCTGTTCGCTTTTTCTTATACCGTGAATCGCCGCATTTACCTCAGCGGTTGCGATTTTGCGCAGGGCATTCAGGCTTGGGGAGTCCTTTTTGATTTCGCGCCAGGAAGAGACCGCGCTAATACCCTCCATGTCAAAGGAAATGAATACGTTTTGCTTTTTTGCCATACCGGATTATACCTCTGCCCTGGCTGTTGTCAACGCACCCCATTGACTTGGTAAAACATTGCGCTATAATGAAGGAAGAAACAGGAGGCAGAATCGTGAAATATATCATAATTGCCTTAGGTGTTGCTGTGCTGTTCTGGATTATATCGATTATCATACAGAAATCCGATAGACGAGCGCGAGAGAGATACATCGCAAAGAAGCAAAAACAACTCAAGAAAGAAGAAGAGGAAAAAGCAAGACAGAATCAGCCACACTGGTCCCAGAAGTGAGCCTCCGTTAATTATACTCGTGTCTGATCTGCAGGGGTCACCTCTTCGTCCTATTTGACTTCACTCAGTAGTTATCTATAATATAGCCAGATGTCATCCATTGAAGAAAGAGTAAGAATCATCCCCATTGAGCAGCCATTCTTGCGCGTCTTAGCAAGTTACCTGGGCGACGAGCTCAAGGCTTTTTTGCCGGATTTATCAAATGTTCTGATCATTTTCCCATCTCAGCGCAACAAGTTCTATTTCCGCCGGTATCTCTTGGAGGCGGTCCGTGCCAAGGGTATTATCCCGCCGGCAATGAAAACGGTGGATGAGTTGATCGAGCATGTATATGAATCCTGTGGAGGCAAGCGGGGTAGGCTCCTAAACAATGTGGAGCGGAATTTTGTTCTAAAGAGTGTCATTGATAAACTCAAAGTGGAATTCTGGAAGGATTTGCCGTTTCTAAGGTTCATCGCGGTTGGTAACCGGCTCTTGAATTTCTTTGATGAGCTGGCCAAGGAGCGGGTCACACTTGAAAATATAGAACAAGCAGTCGGGGTCGGGCATTTTCCTGAAAAATACATCAACAATGAGCTACCGATCCTAAAGAAGATCCATGAAGAGTACAGAACCGCAATAAGAAATTCTGGTCATCAGGACACTGGCGACAAGAATGACCTGGTGTATGAACAGTTCAACGTGCAATGCCTTGACAATTATGAGCATGTTTTGCTCGCCGGTCTTGCCGCGACCACGATTGTTGAAGTCAAGCTGATTAAGGAATTGCTGGTCGGAGCGCAGTCCGAGTTGGTGCTTCACTCCTGCAACCCTAAAGATCTGGAGAGCATGAATCAGGCGGATCGGCCGTTTTATGTTCACTACAAATTGCTACGCGCGTTAGGTGTCGATCTGTCGAAGATCACAACCCTGAATGGAGAAGCCCCTCCCGAGCCGGTTGTACACGTGAAAGAAGTCAAGACTGAGTCGGAACAGACTTTTTACCTCCAGTCGGTTTTGAAAGAATGTATCGGTCGTTACGGCGAATTGCACCGTATCGGTATTGTCTTGCCGGATGAATCGATCATGTACTCGGTGACCGAAAGCCTGAGGGTCGCCGGCATTGGATACAACCTGTCGGCTGGTTTGCCCCTTGCACAATCCGCGCTCTATTCTTTTCTCGGTCAGCTGCTCGAAGTAATCCGATGCGATTTTCACTACGAGGAATTTTTCACGTTTCTCCGCCATCCATTGTTTAAGAATGCAGTTATAAACGGACAATCCCTGCGTCCCTTGATCTACGGACTCGAAGATTTCATGATCAAAAACAGACTCAACTTCTTCAAACGGGAGCATATCGTCGAAGACCGTTTCGACCCGCTCATCGATGTTCTACGAAAAGGGTTTTCTACTGCCCGAGCTGATCTGGATTTCGCTGAGTATGTCGGGAGCATGGTCAGCTACCTGAATGAGTTGCTCGGCTATAATAAGCAATTGATCGGAGCCAACGCACCTGATATAAAAGAGTTTTTCGAACAGCTTCATCGTCTCACGTCACTGCGTGTCGCGGGACAGCTGACTGCCCGTGGTATTGATACGCTTGAGTTTATCTTATGGGTGTTGTCGGGTCAAAGATACCGCGTCGAGGGTGATTCGATGCGCGGGATTCAGGTTATTGGATTACTCGAAGCACGTAACCTTGATTTTGACTGCTTGATTCTGCCCTCCATGAACGAAGGTATGTTCCCCCGCCGCAGCGAGAAGGATATGTTCATCAATCAGCAAGTTAGGCGGGCCGTTGGATTGCCCTACACCCAGGAGCGGGAAAATCTCTATTACTACTACTACACCGAACTGACCAAAGGCAAGAAGGAAGTTTACATATCCTATGTTGCCGAAGAAGAACGGGATGTCGCTTCGCGCTTCATGAGTCTTGACACGGCGGTTGCACATAGTGACACATCCGCAATCAAACTGGCACGCACTGCTTTTGATTTACACAAAAGAGCAGTAAAGAAGAGCCCGGAAATCGTAAAAGCGCTGTATCAATATCTGCAGACGGGTGGTCTAAGCCCGACGGCTCTTTCTGATTACCGCAAGTGTCCTTACCAGTATTATCTTAGATACATCCTAAGGATTGCCGAGCGTGTGGAAATCGTGGAGGAACCTGGAGCCAAGGAATGGGGTGAGATCGTTCATAGAGCAGTGAGAAATTTCTACCAGTACCATTTTCCTGGGGGTTTTACCGAAAAGGACATGGCTCGGGCGATTTCTGTCATGGAAAAGGAATTGAAAAAGGCCCTGGAGAAAAACAAGAGTCTCGCTATAGAGCCCAAGTCGTCGACGGATTTGGATTTGAACGTATTCAAACGTCGGATGAACCGTTTCTTAGAGAATGAAGCCGTCCGTTTTGGGAACGGGTTTCAGATTTATAGATCGGTGCTCGAGCGGAGGACAGAGCATCATCTTTCGATTAACAATGCCCAGATGTGCGTTTACGGGTATATTGACCGTATCGATCTATATAAGGATCAGTACTACATAATAGACTACAAGACCGGCAGAATACCGAGCAGAAAGAATTACGAGATCGGCGAAGATTTTAGCGAGTTTCAGCTGCCGTTGTACGCCCTGGTGTTTTCCGAAGAGCGTTTCGAAACAATCGGCGGCATGCTCTACTACGAGATCGCAAAGCAGTCAAGGACCGTCGACATTATTGAAGGGAAGGATGCGGTTGGTTATCTGAATGCTTTCAAGCAAGAAATCCTCGTACCCACGATTAAAGAAATATTAGACCCGGGAGTCGCTTTCTATCAAACCGAGAATGATGGTTTTTGTGAGTACTGTACTTATGCACAGCTGTGCGGAGAAGAACATGGCCGAGAAGATCAATAACATCGCCTTGATGTCGGCGGCCGGTTCGGGGAAGACCCATGCCCTGACCAAGCGGTTTCTTCTGCTCTATCTTCACGACCGCAACTTCCTGCTCGAATCGTTATATGCTATCACCTTTACCAATGCCGCGGCCTTCGAAATGAAGAACCGCATCCTCAGGTATTTGGATGTGCTGACCCAGGGTACTGCTGATAATGAACCGGAGCAAGATGTCATCGACTACTTCGGTGGCATTTTCCCGGATATCCGGAAAAGGGCGGCGTATAAGAAAGGTCATTTGCTCAACAATTTCTCTGATGTACACATTTCCACTTTTCATAGCCTTTTTGCTTCATTCCTCTCCTGCATTCCGTTTGCTGCAGGTATCATGCCCGACTACAGAATAATTGACGAACCCGATGAACAGCTGATACTCATAGAAGCAATAGACCGGGTGCTGGATATAGCGCGTGCCGATCCAAAAGTACTCGCGATGCTAACCGAAATGGTTGAACAGCAGGAACGGACCGTGAAGACAGGCATTGATAATCTCTACCGAAGCCTGATTCCCTGGATGCCGTATTTTGAGGATCTCACGCAGCATGAAACCAAGATAAGAAGTTCAGCTGACAGTCTCACCAAAGAACTGGTCGGCTATCTCGAGAGCCTGGTGCGTTTTGTGCATGACCATGAATACGCGGCGCTCACCAAGAGCACCGGCAAGATCAATTCAATGCTCGAACGAATGCTCAAGAAGATAAATGATTTCGTCAGCACGACCGATACACACAAGCTCGAGCCAATACTGAAATATTACCTGGAGGACGGCATTCTCAATAAGAAATATGTTAGTAATTTTGTCGAACGGCTCGAAACACCGGATGAATTTCGACGCCTGGTCGAGGATACTGTAAAACATCTGCAAAAATACGTGACCATGCTCTCGGACCGCGAAATCCTGATTCATCTGAAACCGATCATTGAGATTCACAGAGAATTCCGAAGCGCTAAGCAGAAAATGAGTGCACTCAGTTTCGATGATATTGAGTACTTTACGCGCGAAGCGCTGAAAGGCAGCCCGGAGACGGATTATCTCTATTTCAAACTGGGCTCGGATATGAATCACTTGATGATCGATGAATTCCAGGACACGAGTTTCCGTCAGGTCGAAATCCTGGAACCGATCATGGATGAGATAACCGCGGTGAGTCCAGAAGACAAGAGCCTGTTTTATGTCGGCGACCCCTATCAGGCGATCTTTCGCTGGCGTGAGGGTGCTCCTGAGCTGTTCGACTATCTGAAAAATAAGTATCAGGGCAAGATTGAGGGCAAAGACCTATCCGTGAACTACCGTACTAAAGAAGAAATCATCAGTTTCGTGAATAGAATCCTCGATAAGAAAGACGAGGCGAAGCCGGGTAATATAGGTGGTTGGCTGCGTATCGAGGAGCTGGCCGAGTTCAAGAAGAAAGAGGAAGGTAATGAGGCGACAATAAAGAAAACAGTTGAGATTGTCCGTGAACTGACCAATGAGTACGGGTACGCGCCCGATGATATAGCGATCCTGACACGTACCAATAAATTCGCATCACGTCTGGCAAAGGCCTTGTCCGAGGCAGCGATTCCCTGTGTCAGCCGTTCACGGGCAAGCGTTCTCGATGAAGCCGATGTTCAATTCATGCTCCATTTGCTCAAATTTCTGGATAACCCGCAAGATGATTTCAGCCTGCTACATGTGCTGCTTGCTCCACCGGTGGCTATGAACGAAGAAACGATCAGGCGGTTCAGAGTAGGCAAGAAGACTTTATATATGGCGCTCCTGGATCATCACCCTGATTTGCCGATAACCGCGCGCTTACAGAAAATACTCGCTCAGGTCTACTTCAACAACCCTTATGAGATAATTTTTCGAATCCTGCAAGAGTTCAAGATGAGAATATCATATCCTGTGGCGACTTTACTCGATGCAGCGCTCGGGTACCCGAAGTATGATTTCAACTCGTTGAGTGCTTTCGTTAACTGGTTTGAATACCACGGCAAATCCATCGAGGTGAAGGAAACCCACGCGCGGGGTGTGGAAATCCTGACCGTGCACCGGGCAAAGGGACTGGAATTCGAGATCGTGCTCATTCCCGAGACCAACTGGGATCTGCGAAATCCCGAGAATGCACAGCTATTGTTCTCATACGAAAAAGATAGCGCCCGTCCGGATAGAGTCTACTGGCGTAAATACGGGAAGTATCTCGAAGGTCTGAGGGAAGCCGAACAGGAACGTCTGAAAAAAGACAGCCTCAACCTGCTCTATGTCGCATTGACCCGGGCCAAGAGCGGTGTCTATATGCTGGGTTATAAAACTCGAGCGACCGGTCGTGGTTTCTGGTTGAATACCATAAAGGAAAAGCTCGGTGATGCTGCGCTACCATATGATGCAATACCTAAATTGAAGAAAGCAGCCGAGAAGGAGGAAGCTGAGTCGTATCCGGTCACTTTGATCGAAGAGGGTCCTGTGGTCCGGGAGGAGCGTACACTCTATTCGCCGACCGAGCGGGGTGTCGAGATCATTGAGCCAGTGCGCAGAAAGGGAATGGAGTTCGGCGAGATGATACACAACACACTGAGTCAAGTGGAATGGCTCGATGATGTCGATGCCGAAACACGCATCAGTGAACTCCTCGATTACGCAAAGAGCATCTACGCACGGTCGTCCAAGGATGAGGGTTCAATTGAGCAGCGGCTCTTGCCGCTGCTGAGAGAGACCCTGCTCGACCCAGACTTACGGTTTTTGTTCTATAGAGACGGCAGAGATGTAGTATGTAAGAATGAACTGCCAATATACTACGAGGATGAAAAAAGGGATATTTCAGCTCATATCGACCGCTTGCTCATCGGCGCCGATGATATTGTCATCATCGATTACAAGACCGGCGAGGAGAAGTCAGAGTACAAACACCAGATGCGGGTTTACAAGAAGGGCATTGAGATGATTTTCCCGGATGCGCGGATAAGGAGTATTTTGCTGTATCTGGAAAGAGACCGGGGTTCAAAAATCACGGAAATATAATTCTCCTTTTTTCTTCTGTTCAATAAAAAATGGCAGCACGGTAATTACCAATGCCAGTTTGCCCTGCAGGCTAAATCCGAAATTCGAAGACGAAACTCGAAATCCCGTAAATGCACAAATCTCCGATTTGATTACATCTACGAGGATCCTCGCAATGCGGGACAATATCAAAGCATGAATATCCAAATTCAAAACCGTGGCTATGTGTCGTGATTTTTTTCGGTTGATGTGGGGCAGGGCTTTCTCGACGCACGTCGCTTGCTCGAAGAGTAACTAAAGGGTGCGTTTGAAGAGTGAGTAGTCCTTACGGTTCGAGTGGAATCGAGAACATTTACCGGAAATGGTCAGCAATGGCAGAATCACTGACGCGTGTATACGGTTAAGTTAAAGTA
>DAOVAN010000125.1 GCA_030671005.1 Caldifarciminota bacterium | reverse complement strand
TATCCGTATTTCACTTAACTTAAAGTAATTCATTAAAGTACCATAATAACTCATTATATTGCAAGCAATAAGTAACATCGCTCATCTTTTATTTCAACACCGGAGACTTCTGTTCGACCATACGCTCAAACTCCTCAATGTTCGGAGAGAAGTTAAATGCGGTCTCCAATGTGACTAAACGTTTTGAATAAAGCGTATATAACGACTGATTCATCGTCTGCATGCCGTATTTCTGACCGGCCTGTATCGAGGAATACATCTGATGCTCTTTTTCATCTCGAATCAGGGCTCTAATTGCCGGCGTACCGACCATTACCTCTGCCGCAAGAACCCGTCCGCCTCCTATCTTCGGGAGTAGCTGTTGCGTCAACACACCTTCGACCACAAAAGCAAGCTGTGACCGTACTTGACCTTGCTGATGGGGTGGAAAGACATCGATGATACGGTGTATTGATTCGGCAGCTGAGTTGGTATGAAGCGTAGCCAAGGTAAGATGGCCTGTCTCTGCAATCGTCAGCGTCGTGCCTATCGTCTCGGTGTCTCTCATCTCACCAACCATGACAACATCGGGGTCTTCACGCAACACGTACTTCAATGCATTGCCAAAGGATTTCGTGTCGCTTCCGACTTGACGCTGATTGACTATCGCCTTCTTGTGTCTAAATAGATATTCGATCGGATCTTCAACTGTAACAATATGACAACGCCGTTCACTATTTACACGGTCGATGAGTGCTGCAAGGGTCGTCGACTTACCACACCCAGTTGGACCAGTTATCAGAACCAACCCTTTGGGGCGTTTCGACAACTGTTCGACCACAGTGGGTACTCCTAAGTCCTTGAAACCCCTGATCTCAAAAGGTATGGTACGAATGGCCGCGGCAGCGCTGCCTCGCTGTTGGAAGCAATTACCGCGAAAACGTGAAAGCCCGGCGATACCGAATGAAAAATCCAATTCCCACTCCATTTCGAATTTCTTCTTCTGCTGGTCGTTCAGAACACTGTAGATCAAGTTCTGTATCACTTCTGGAGTCATGATCTCATAGTTTGTCGGCACCAATTCTCCGTCAATGCGAAACATGGGCGGTGCTCCGGTTGTCAAGTGAAGATCGGTCGAGTTTCTCTGAACCATCTCCTCTAAAAGTTGCCTCGTTGAAACTGGCATTTTACCTCCTTATTCAAATACCTCAAACTTTAGAAAGACACTGTCTCTCTCATCAATTCTTCAATACTCGTAACACCATCCTTAACTTTCTGCATACCATCATCACGTAGTGTAATCATCGCTTCCTTTTCTGCCTGCTTCGCAATTTCATCTGAACTGCCACCCTTTAAAATCAGTGACCGGATAGCAGGTGAGATCGGCATGACCTCATACAAACCGACTCTACCCTTGTATCCTGTTTGATTGCAGTTCGTGCATCCCTTTCCTTTATAAACCATGTTGTCCGGGAATGTACCCTTTGGCACTCCCGTTTGTTCCAAAATCTTCACATCGGCTTCAACCTTCTCTCGACATTTTGGACAGATACGGCGCACCAGGCGCTGAGCCTGGATCAACACGAGCGCACTCGAAACAAGATAACGTGCAACACCAATATCAACGAGCCGGTTGATTGTTGTCGGTGCATCATTCGTGTGGATCGTGGAAAAAACGAGGTGGCCAGTAAGGGCTGCACGAATGGCTATCTCAGCGGTCTCTGAATCACGGATCTCACCCACCAGAATTATGTTCGGTGCCTGACGCAAAAAAGCACGCAACGCGTTGGAAAAGGTGAGTCCGATCTCCTCGTGTACCTGAATCTGATTTATGCCGTGCAGGTTGTATTCCACCGGGTCCTCGATGGTCATAATTTGGCGATCAGGGTTGTTCATCCTTGCGAGCGTCGAGTAGAGAGTCGTGGTTTTTCCACTGCCAGTCGGGCCGGTTATGAGAATAATCCCGTATGGAGTCTCAATCGCCTTCAAATACTTCTTCAGCGCCTCCTCGCCAAATCCAAGCTTGGTCAAATCGAGCATCAACGAACTGCGGTCAAGGATTCTCATGACAATCTTTTCCCCATACAGGGTGGGTATATCGGAAACACGCAGGTCGATCATTTTGTCGCCAACCAGGATGTTAATTCTGCCATCTTGACACAGACGATGCTCAGCGATATCCATCTTCGCCATGAGTTTCAACCTGGTGATGATCCCAGCCTTCAGATTGAACGGCGGGGACTTCTGTTCTCTTAAGACACCATCGACACGGAATCTCACGCGCACGTGCTTTTCATAGGGCTCGACGTGTATATCACTCGCACCTTTGTGAACCGCATCGGCGATATAGTAATTGACGAGTCGAATGACCGGACCACCCTCGGCATCGGCCCGCAGTTCAGTTTCCTCGATGTCTTCGTCAAACCCGGTCTCGAGCAATTCCAAGTCCTCGACGTCGAGTTCCTTTGTCTCGCTGGATATCTCGGATTTGACTTCAGCCAATCCCTTCTCCATCTTGTAGTAGCGATCCAATGCATCCCGGATACTGGATTCCGAGGCGAGCACTGGACTGATCTCTTTACCAGTGATGAAGCGTAAGTCTTCAATGGCACTTATGTCAGTAGGGTCAACCATTGCTACAGTCAGGTAGCGACCCTTTACTTCAATCGGTAAAACCTCATAATGATATGCCTTTTCGGCAGGAATTCTCTCAAGAACCTTTTCGTCTGGAATTATGTAGTCCAAGTCGACGACCTCCATCCGATAAAGGTTGCTCAACTGGGCAAGCAATTTACCCTCGGCTATGAAATCGTTACTGTTCAGAATACTTATCAAACGCTGGCCAGTATCGTGTTTCTCCTTTACCGCTTCGCGTAGCTGATCTTCAGTCAGCACTCCATTCTTGACCAGGTACATGCCCAGTTTCTCTTCCATTATTCCACCTTTGTCTCTCTGATCACTTCTTCCAAAGTCGTCACACCTTCCTTCAGCTTGTTCAGTGCTGAATCGCGTAACGTAGTCATTCCGTCCTCAACTGCTGTCTTCTCAATCGCGGTATTCGATGCTCGATTTATTATTGCTTCCCGAATTGGTCCGGTCACGAGTAGAGTTTCGAATATTCCAATTCTACCCTTATACCCAGTGCCCCGGCAATGCTTACACCCATCACCTTTGTACAATACAAAATCTAACTTCTTTGGATTGAGCCCAGCATCGGTCAAGGCTTCATCCGGGTATTCAGCCTCTTTGCGACACTTGGGGCATACCTTTCTGAGCAATCGCTGCGATTCAACTGCTAAAAGAGTCGAAGCAATGAGAAAAGGCTCAACGTCCATGTTCGTCAATCTGGTGACGGTCGCCGCCGCCGAGTTTGTGTGAACAGTAGAAAGGACAAGATGACCGGTCAAAGAAGCACGAATCGCAATTTCTGCGGTTTCCAAATCACGGATCTCTCCGACCATGATGATATTTGGGTCTTGACGAAGATATGAGCGCAGCGCCGAGGCAAAGGTCAAACCGACCCTCTCGTTCACCTGTAGTTGATTAATTCCACCTAAGGAATACTCAATCGGATCCTCAGCGGTTATGATATTCAGTCCTGGATCATTCAGTTCGGCCAAACCTGAATACATGGTTGTCGTTTTACCCGAACCAGTCGGACCAGTCACGAGAACAATACCATAGGGCGTTTTTATCGCCTTGCGAAAATCACTAAGTGTCTCGGCTTCGAAACCCAGAAGATCAAGATTCAACTGAATTGCCGAACGGTCCAGAATTCTCAATGCCATCTTTTCACCGAACAACGTCGGAACCGTAGAGACACGTATGTCGATAATCTTATTCTGCACCCGCGCCTTGATACGTCCATCCTGAGGCAACCGCTTCTCCTCCACCTTCAGCTTGGCCATCACCTTTATCACGGTCGCCAGGGCTCTATTCAACTTCTTGGGTGGTTTCAATATTTCATGCAGAATACCATCGATACGGTACCGTACTCTCATGTCACTCTCGTAGGGCTCAATATGCACATCAGATACATTCAGAGCAACGGCATCGCTTATTATCTTACTCGCGAGTTTCAGAGCAGGACCGCTGTCACCATTATCAATGACATTGGAAAGATCTTCCTCTTTCCTTTCTCTCACCTGAACTTGGTCCATGGCTTGGCCATCACCTGTTGCCTCGGCCATCTCAATTTCATACATAACGTCAGAAAAGAAATTCTGCATATGATAATGGCTCTCAATTATCTCAACGATGTCATCTAGATGCGCTACTACCGGTTCGATTTCAAAACCAGTAGCGAATTTTATATCCTCAATTGCCGCCATGTCATGAGGATTCAGCATTGCAAGGGTGAGCTTGCGTCCAAATCTCGAAACCGGCACTACTAAGTATTTTGCCGCGATGTCACCCGGTAACAATCTTAGAACATTATCACTGGGTTCTTTGACTTTGAGATCCACACCACGCACGCCAAAATGCTTAGAAAGTGCCTTTAATAGCTCTTCCTCTGATACGAAGCCCATTTTGATAAGCGTCGTTCCAATCTTCTCTCCGTCCGCTTTCTGTTCTTCCAGGGCTTGGGCGAGCATATCCTCGCTGATTAAGCCTTGATTTAACAATATTTCGCCTAGCTTCATAACTTACAAATAATACAAATAAATTGAAATTTGTCAAGAGAAAAATTGAAAATATGAGCCCTAACCCTTCAGAAA
>DAOVAN010000143.1 GCA_030671005.1 Caldifarciminota bacterium | reverse complement strand
AAACTTCGGGTGGGTTTTCATTACCAACCTTTTTTTTTTTGTATGGGCTATGCTATGCGCAGACCGGGCTATTTAAAAAAGGCATAATAGATACTCAAGTAAGACAAAGCACAGATAAGGAACAAACGCCCGGTTGATCGGATTATGATCTCAGTTGTTGCAATAGCTTGGGCTTTGTTTCAACTGGCTTTACCAAGGTTTATTATCCTCGATAGTATAATCATCAGAGCGGTCCATCTGGCATTTGCCGTGGTTCTTGTGTTCTTATCGATACCAATGTTCAAGCGAAAGCACAAGATAAAAGCGCTCAGTGCCACAGGCTACATACCAATAATCGATTATGCACTGGTGGTGATCGGATGTCTTGCCGTTTTATATATTGTCATTGATTGGACAGGAATAGCGATGCGTGCCGGAGTGCCAAGTACGAGGGATATTATCGTAAGTGTGTGTTTGATTCTGGTTGTATTCGAAGCATCAAGGCGTGTCATAGGGCTGCCCCTTGTCATAATCGCCATCTTGTTCACGCTCTATGCTTTCTTCGGTCCATATATGCCTTCGATCTTTGCCTTACGCGGCGTATCATTGGAAAAATATCTCAGCCAGATCGCCTTATCGACCGAGGGCATCTACGGCATCCCGCTTGATGTTTCGGCCAACACCGTATTTCTCTTTGTTCTTCTGGGAGCGATGCTTGAGCGAGCAGGAGCAGTTCATTTCTTCAATGATATGGCAATTTCACTGCTCGGTCGCTTCAAGGGAGGTCCGGCAAAAGCCGCGGTCGTTGCCAGTGGTTTAACCGGTTTGGTGTCGGGTTCGAGTATCGCTAATGTAGTTACAACGGGAACTTTTACGATTCCGTTGATGAAGAAAGTTGGCTATCCAGGTAAAATAGCAGCGGCTACTGAAGTTGCGGCAAGCACAAATGGACAACTCATGCCACCGATCATGGGTGCGGCGGCATTCATCATCGCCGAGTATTTGAGTGTACCATATCTTGAGGTGGTAAAGGCAGCAGCGATTCCCGCGTTTGTTTCCTACTTTGCTCTGTTCTACATTACACACTTGGAGGCCTCAAAATTGGGTATGAGGGGATTGCCCAGAACTGACATCCTGCGGTTTAGAACGGTCATGAAGAACGGCTTCTACTACCTTATTCCTCTCTTTTTGTTGATATTTGAATTGATGGTTATCCGGCATACTCCCAAACTTGCGGCTTTCAATGCGATCGTGATTCTGATGGTCATTATTCTTGTACGTGAAATATACCAGGCGCTGAAAAATGAAAGAGGTTTAGCGCATGCATTGTTGGCGACGGTCAAGACAATCGGCAGTGGTCTCATTGCGGGTTCACGTAACATGTTGTCGGTCGCACTCGCGACGGCGTGCGCCGGAATAGTTGTTGGTATCGTAACAATGGGTATCGGGAGTATGATTGTGCAGATCGTGGAGATACTCTCAGCCGGCAATATCTTTCTTTTGCTCTTGATTACCGCGATCGCGAGTTTGATAATAGGTATGGGTTTACCCACGACCGCGACCTATATTGTCATGGCATCGATAACCGTGCCAGTGATTCTCACACTGGGTGTGCGCAGCGGGATCGACTATATCCCAGCTATTGCTGCGCACTTATTCTGTTTCTATTTTGGGATACTTGCCGATGATACGCCACCGGTTGGTTTAGCAGCCTATAGTGCAGCGGCAATAGCAAAGTCTGATCCGATAGCAACCGGGATTAAGGGATTCATGTATGATTTACGAACTGCGGTGATTCCCTTCATGTTTGTTTTCAACGCCGAACTTGTGCTATTTGGTATTAATAACCTCGGCCAGGCACTACTTATCTTTGTCATGGCAATATTTGGTGCCTTTGCTTTTTCAAACGCTGTGCAAGGTTGGTTCATAGCAAAGAACAAGCTGTATGAAGTTCCATTATTCCTTGCTGCTTCTGTTATACTCTTCTATCCAGCAATAGTGACCAAGATTTTCAATCTGGATCATGAGTTGAGATATTACATGTACTTCTTGGGATTTGCGATTTACGGCTTAGCATATTTGATTCAGAGATCGAGGCAGAGAAAAAAGACGTGATGAGGATGATCCCAAGAAATGCTTTGAGCAAAGGAGAATTTGCGTGGAGTTAAAACTGAAGGTTGCCGACAAGGCACCTGATTTTTGTCTACCAAATGCCAGTGATGAGAAGGTTTGTCTTAAGGTCTTCAGGGGAAAGTGGGTCGTCCTATATTTCTATCCAAAGGATAACACGAGCGGTTGCATAAAAGAGGCGGTTGATTTTTCTGTTAGCATCAAGGATTTCAATCAAATGGGCGCGACCATTATTGGTGTCAGCCCTGATTCGACCACGAGTCATGTCAATTTCATCAACAAACACAACCTCAAAATAATATTATTGAGCGATGCTGAACATAAGGTTCTTGAGAAGTATGGCGTCTGGCAGAAGAAAAAAATGTATGGGCGAGAGTACTTTGGTGTGGTGCGCACAACATTTGTGATAGATCCTAAAGGCAAGGTAAAACAGGTGTGGGATAAAGTGAAGGTCGCGGGACATGTGGATGCGGTGAAGGATTTTGTTGGCGTAACCTGCAAGAGGATTCGTTAGCAGGAGTTTTCTTTTATTGAGGCGTGTATGCTAAGAATAATAGAGAAATCATGGAATGAATTCTGGGCATACTACTGGCGTGTTGAAGATCGCCATCGTATCCCAGGTATCTTTGAATGGGATCGTAAGATTGTCAATTTCATTGAGCATGTGTGCAAACTGAAACCACCGGCATGCATTCTTGATCTGGCATGCGGTGGCGGTGACCAGGCTAAGGTTTTTGCTCAGAAAGGTTATGAAGTAGTCGGTGTTGATATTGCACCTTCACTCATCGAGTATGCTCAGCAACAATTCTCTAAAGAAAAACTGAAAGGCACATTCATCGTTGGTGATATGCGTGATATTGACTATAGTGCTGAGTTTGATACTTGTGTCATACTGAGTGGGTCTTTTGGATTTTTCGGTGATGTCGAAGACCAGAAGCTATTGTGTTCAATACAGAAGTCACTCAAGAAGAGCGGCAAGGTTTTCATCATGTTCATTTCGGCTAATAAACCAGTCAAGCATGAAAAAAGATGGAGAGAACTGCAAGATGGTTGGGAGCTCGATGAAACCTGGTTCGATGCAGGAACGTGCACCCACCGTGGTAGGGTTTTCATTATTCAAAAAGATGGTACAATGATTGTTCCCAAAAAGGAGCCTGGATATCATGCCAATGAGATAATTCGTTGCTACACGATGCCGGAGATGCGTGCGATGTTTTCCAATGCTGGACTGGAATACACGGAGAGCTATTCGGATAGACATCTTGATGTGCCACCGAAGCCAATACCGAAAAGTGTAGTACGTAACATCGTGGTTGGTGAGCACACGGCAAAGCAAAGACAGCAAAAAAAGGAGGAGCTTCATGAGTAATGACACAGAAGCAATAAGAAAGGAAGTGTGGGGCCTTTTTCAACATATACAGCCCATATTTCTTGCCACCGTTGATGCAGGTAAGCCCAGAGTCAGACCCGTAACGCTCATTCATTTCAATGAGAAATTGTGGGTATCTACCGGTGCAAATGGTGCTAAGATAAAGCAGATCAGGGCGAACGGTAATGTTGAATTTTGTCTGTTGTTAGAGAAGGGTGAAAACAAGGGGTACATTAGAGGCACCGGGGTTGCGGATATTGTGGAAGATATGGAGACGAAAAAATTATTATCCGAGAATATTCCATTTTTCAAGCAATACTGGAAAGATTTCACTGATCCCGGATTCGCTTTATTGCAGATACATGTGCAGGATATCGAATACTTACGACCCGGCGTTTTCGAAGCTCAGAGATTCTCTGTTCAATAGGACATGCAGAAGGTGCGTTTGTTCCACTGGAATGCCACTGAGGCGAAGAAGAGATTAAAGAAACTAAGGGCTTCTGGTTACGATGTCGTGTATGAACCACTGAGCCCAGAGGTCTTGCGTGCTCTCAAGAACAATCCGCCAGCAGCGGTATTGATAGATCTGAGTCGTCTTCTGTCTCAAGGGCGTGATATTGGTATTTACATCAGGCATTACAAGGCG
>DAOVAN010000135.1 GCA_030671005.1 Caldifarciminota bacterium | reverse complement strand
ATATCTATTGCCGGTTGCCAGAATTCGTCCATGGTTTGTGGCTGTCTGCCAAAAAATGTGTCGAATAGACGGTCCACATCGTCTCTCATGGTTACTAACTCTCTAAATGGCTCCCAAAGTGTTAGTTTCTTTTCTTTCATGGTACGTCACCTCCTTCAGTCTGTAATTTAGACAGCAGATTGCTTGATTTGTTTATTCTTTAAGGAGGTTGAGTCGCTGCTACTTATTTGCACCAGGCTGATAATATTATATCTACAACTTCGCGGGCACGCTTTTCAGAATTCTCGGGTATTTCTTCAATCAACATTCTGCCCGAAGAGAATACTGTAACGTCACAGTCAGGAAATGCTATGACACAAAACTTGGGACGAGATATTTTCACGTCTAATTCATTGAGATTCTTAAGGGGAAAAACGAGTGACACTTCGGGAAACAGATGATAATATTCTTTGCCTGCACGGACACAGATTTTTGTCAGCCGGTACTTGAATTCAGCGGTATCAGATGACATCTTTCAATGTGTTAATAAATGTATCAACTTCAGCAAGAGTATTATAGAAATACAATGACGCTCTTGCCGTGCCAAATGGTTGATCCAGGATCCGATGAGTTAGTAGGAATGCGCAGTGATTTCCAGAGCGAATTGCAATTCCGCCGATTTCGTCAAGCAGGATTGCGACTCGATGTGCAGGCATGCCATCCACATTGAACGAAACAACACCTGTGCGCTTCGCGAGATCATCAGGTCCGTAGATCTCAGTGTTATCGAAGCCTTTCAGTTTGTCGATGAGATATTTTGAAAGTTCAATTTCGTGTTTTCTGATTTCATTCATGCCGATTCTTTCAAGGTAATCTACTGCCGCGCCAAGCCCGATACCGCCCGCTATGTTCGGTGTCCCTGCTTCAAAGATCCCAGGGCCTTCAGTGAAGGTGATTTTGTCGAGCTGAACATCCGTGGCTGAACCCCCACCGAGCATCATCGGTTTCACCCGGTCGAAAACCTTCTTGCTGATGTAGAGGAAACCCGTGCCAGAGGGTCCACACATCTTGTGTCCAGATCCTGCATAGAAATCACAGCCGAGCGCATCAACGTTGACTTTGAGATGGGGTGCGGCTTGCGCTCCATCGATTAGAACCATGGCCCCCTTTTTTCTTGCGATTTCACTGATATCCTCAACCGGAACGATGGTACCAAGGACATTTGATGCGTGAATCACGGCCACGACTTTGGTTTTTTCGTCTACGGCGTCATCCAGCTTTTTAAGATCTATAGAACCATCTTTGCTGCATTCGAGAATCACTACATTAACGCCCTTTGGTCGAAGGGCAAGCCAAGGAAGCAGATTCGAATTGTGTTCTAGACAGGTAGTAACGACCTTATCTCCTTCTTTCCAGTCGATACCGTGAGACACAATGTTAATTGCTTCAGTGCAATTCTTGGTAAAAATAACATCTCCACTACCGTTCAAAAAACGCCGTACTTTCTCATGCGCCTCTTCATACGCTTTCGTCGCAAGATTTGATGGCCGGTGTAGACCTCGGCCGACACTCGTTGATAATGTTTTATAGTATTCCTCGACAGCTCTGATCACGGGTAGCGGCTTCAGTGCAGTTGATCCTGAGTCGAAATATATAAAGCCTTGGTTTAATTGCGGAAAATCTTTCCTTATTTGTTCCTGATTCATAATACTTCTATTATAACCAATCGGTTCATTCTTTCAAGCATTTTCTGGAGATGACTGCCCGGCATGCCTGGGTAGGTGTCTAAACGCCCTTGATATAGCGCACGTTACGTTTATTTCTCAAGAATTTCTTCTCAATGTTCCAACTCACTATTGACTTGCTCATTGCGCTGGATATTATTAAACATCCGCAATCAATCTTTCAGATAAACCAGAATTAAAGGAGGAAACATGCATAACGTTGGTATCTCGAAATGGGTTGTGATAGTCTATGGCGTATTCTTCATATGTGTATGCGCAAACACATCTTCGGCAACGCAATTCACGGCCGAAATGACTGAGACTATACATCGCAATAATGAAGTACGAACCAGCAAGATTTTTGTTAAGGATGCGAAATACCGGATAGAAGAAGAGGAAGAAGGTCAGAAAATTGTCGTTTTGGTCGACGGGGACGAAGGCTTGACGCGTGTTTTAATGCCAGCTGAGGAAATGTATATGGAAATGGCCAGTGATGATATGCAAAGCCTAATGAATGATCCGTTCCAAGCTGCAAAATACACAGAAAAAATAGGCGAGAAGGTGAAAACTGGGACTGAAAAAATCAGTGGCTATGAGTGTGATGTATACTCAATCAGGCGGGATGGAGATGATATCATGAAGCTGTGGGTTTCAAAAAAATTGAGTTTTCCAGTGAAGATCGAACTTCCTAGTGAGGATGGTCGAACAATGTTACTGGAAAACATAAAAACCAGTTCTCTTGAAGATGATCTCTTTGCGATGCCAGATGGATATACTAAAATGGAGGAACCCAAGGAACGGGAGATGGAATTACCCGAATGGACCGAGCGGATTGCATCCGCAAATTATGTGGAACCACCGTTCGAACAGATGATGCTGGATGAGGAAATCGTACGGGTGCGAATTGAATCGGGCAAAGGCGTCAAGGTGAGCGGAACCAACAAAATCACCGACCGGTCTGCATTTATGGCGGTTCCTTTTAAGAATGGCAAGCCCATTAATGAACCAACGATGTACTTATATAACCTAAGCAACGAAGGTCAAACTTGGGGTAATACGTTCAGGCTCACTCCCTATGAGGCAGATGAGATTATAGTCCGTGTCGAAGAAGGCACGATCACGCTCAAACTCGAGGCGTTCGACTTGGGTATTCTTGAGGCCGTTTCTGTAGGGAAAGAACTAAAGGTGCCGGTCAAACCGGGTGAGAATATTGACTTCAAGTTGATTAACATGATAGACGGCGAATCCATTTGTACGGTTACGCTGGTAAAAGGTGGCAAAGAAGTTAGCGACGATGTCATTGGTCCAAAAGATCATAGGACCTATACCATGCAGAAAGAGGGTGATAGCAAGAAGAATACCTGGAGCAATTCAACGGGTGCTGATGAATTCATCGTCCGTGTTGAGATAGGCGAGATACTGGTCAACGTAAGTCAACCTTGATATGTCTCGACCTCTCGGAGTTATTACATAAGATTATCAGATTATCGTCATTGCGAGCGAATCCCGAGCATGTCGAGGGTGAGCGCGGCAATCTCGCTTCGTTCGTAATGACATAAAGTCGTTTAGCATGGAAATTGGAGAAGGAAGAATGAGTACCCGGAAACTAAAACAAAAAAGGTGCGCGTGGGCTGAGGGGAGTTCACCGCGTATGCTAAAGTATCACGATACTGAATGGGGTGTTCCAGTCCACAATGACCGGAAGCTCTTTGAGTTTCTCATTCTGGAGGGCGCTCAGGCTGGTCTGAGCTGGCAGACAGTACTCAATAGGCGAAGCAACTATCGAAAGGCATTTGATAACTTCAATACCAAAAAGATTGCCAAATATACAAGCAAGGATATCAAACGTTTACTCAATGACAAAGGCATCATTCGCAACCACCTCAAAATAGAAGCGACAATAGACAATGCTAAGCGATTCCACGAGGTGAAAAAGGAATTCGGTTCTTTTGACAAATACATCTGGCAATTTGTGGGTGGTAAAACGATAAAAAACAAATTCAAGAAATTGTCAGAATTGCCTGCACAAACCAACGAATCTAAAATCATGAGCCGGGATTTGAAAAAACGTGGTTTCAGATTTGTGGGGCCGACTATCTGCTACGCCTTCATGCAAGCCGTGGGTATGGTCAATGACCACACAACTGATTGCTTTCGTTATCGCGAAATCAGCAGATTATGATGCGTGATATAGAGCCTGTTTTTTATCAACGCGTTGTTAGACTCATAAAGAATATTCCAAAGGGCAAGGTTGCCACCTATGGCCAGATAGCCGAGTATGCAGGCAATCGGAGGGCGGCGCGCGAGGTTTCGTATATATTGCATTCTTCGTCAGAAAAGGAAAACTTGCCCTGGCAGCGCGTCATTAACAGTAAAGGCCGTATATCCATGAAGCCTGGTCGCGGTTATGAATTACAAAAGCAGTTGCTCCAAGATGAAGGTGTTGTCTTTGATGAAGAAGACCGTGTCGATTTCGACAAATTTCTGTGGCAGCCGTAATGGGGTCAAATCTTTACATGTGACAACACTTCTTCTCAAATGTGATTTGACCCCACACAACACAATGTGCGTTGACTTGCTTAGTATATACGCTATAATGCTGCATGAGTGATAAGATAAGGAAATACATCCTCTCC
>DAOVAN010000154.1 GCA_030671005.1 Caldifarciminota bacterium | reverse complement strand
ATATCTCCAAACGCCATCTTTAAAGTACCCAGGCTATTTGCCGATTGCCAGCAAGGGTTATTCTGTAGCATTCCGTCGGAGTTGAGGTAGATCATGTTTTGGCGGTGGTGTCCAGCAAGAGCAAGGTCTAGGTCACCGTCCTTATCAATATCCACCCAAACCACATCATAGAAGTAAGATTCGATATTGGTCTGCCACGTGGGTATTGTGTCAATGAGACCGTTATTGTTCAAGTACACCTTTGCGTGTTGAAGACTGTCAGTATATTCTTCACCACACGCGACTGCGAGGTCTAAGTCACCATCACCGTCAACGTCGCCCAGGGCGCAAGCAAAGGAGTTGTCCAAGTCCGAGGGTTGCCAGGCAGAAGTCGATCCGAACGTGCCAGATAGGTTGTAATAAAGTTTATCGTACTGCGGAGTAGCCGGATCACCATAATTGGCTACGGCGAGGTCGGGATAGCCATCATAGTCAATGTCGCCGACGCTGATATGGGCGTTGTAACCAATGTCTGTGGAACTCCAGGATGCAGTTCTCTCCAGGGAATCAGCAATATTGTAATACACTCGATTAGGTTCTTGTTCCATGTCATTTCCGTTGCCAGTAACAAAATCAATGTCGCCGTCTAAGTCTATGTCAACCAACGCGCCGCCAGTTGAGTAGTCATCATCGATTGACTCCCAATCGGGCTGAGCTGGATATGGTATTGTCAACAGTAAGCAAAACAATAGATGCATCTTCTTTTTCCTTTCGATGGGATCCTGGTAGAGTATAGCGACATAAAACCAAGTGTCAATTGCGAGATACAAAAGGAGTCGAAGTGTCTAGAAGTCGCAAGGTCCAAGAGCAAAAACAAGAAGCGTGTGGCGTTGAGCGTCTGGCGTAATGCGTTGTCGGTCGGCGTTGACTTGTAGGTTAGTATTGATATAATCTGCACTAATTACTATTACAATATCATGCAAGTGAAAGAGAAAGGGCGATCTTCTAGCATAATGCACAGGGACAACACGAGGGGCCTTCTCTATGCGCTCGGTGGTACATTACTCGTATCGACCAATTATATCACCGCAAAGTACGGGTTGAAGGGCTTCAACCCTGAGACGTTCAGCTTGGTTTGGACATTGGCGGCGAGCGCTTATTCATTCATTATATTAGTCGCCTCCGGCCACGTGAAGGACCTGGCAATACCTGTCCGGACCGTCCGCAGTATTGCAGTATTGGGCCTGGCAACTGGCGCCGGAATGATCTTAGCATGGAGTGGGTTGTCATTGCTCGACCCGTCGTTTGCCTCTTTTCTCTGGCGATTCTCTCCAGTGCTCATTATTATCTTCAGCATGCTTTTCTTAGGTGAGCGGCTTCGTTGGATTGAAGCCGTCCCTATTGCCATCATGGTGCTGGGCGGTGCCATGACGACTTTTGGAAGATGGCATATCGTTGGCACCGGTGTAGTGCTCACGTTACTGGGTTGTATTGCCGTGGCCGTGCAAATGTTAGTAGTCAAAATGAACGTGGGTGAGATACATCCGAATGTGCTAGTGTTTTATCGCGTCAGCCTCGCAGCCGTGGTCATCGGTTTATGGGGGTTGGTCAACGGTAAGTTGTATTTCGATGTAGGAACATCTCATCTATTGGTGACGCTAACCGGTGCATTCCTGGGGCCATGCGCGAGCTTCTTACTCACTTTCCGGTCGTATCGCTACTGGGAATTGTCCCGGTCGAGTATCGTATTGACTGGTCAACCTTTGCTTGTATTGCCCATGGCGTATCTTGCATTTGGTAAAATACCAACCGGCATGGAATTACTGGGTGGTTTTGTAATATTGGCGGGTGCATTTTGCCTGGTCTGGCTGCACCGTTCCCAGATCATTCAGTAGTAATATACTCTCTTGACAGATACTACATTAGTGGTATACTTTATTTGAGTATTTGATGTCTTCACTGTAGCCATTCTCTGTTTGTTGTGTTCGGAAAGGAGGTGAAACCAGATGGAATATGGCGCGCAAGAATCTTACTTTGCGGGGGTTTGGATTTGGTGGTTGATCGGATATGTCTATATGGCGATTTGTTTGATGATCATCGCCAACAAGACAAACACGCCGAATTCATGGTTAGCATGGATACCCATTGCAAACATCTATCTCATGTGCAAAATCGCAAGCAAGCCAGGCTGGTGGGTTATACTTTTTTTCATTCCTATCGTAAATATCGTTATTAGCATAATTGTCTGGATGAAGATCGCGGAAGCCAGAAACAAACCGAGTTGGTTGGGTATATTGATGCTAATACCTTTTGTGAATATTGTCATTCCTGGGTATCTTGCTTTCGCAGATTAACAGGCCACAGCGTTGGGTTTTAGATATCAGGTGCTCACACGTCCTTGAGAGTGTGGGCACCTTTTTTTTCGCTGTGCAGTAATGGAAATTGCTTTACTGAGTGATGGTGAAGATCAGGTGTCGGTTTTTGTCACCGATTCTGTGAATGTTCTTAGATTCTTAAGAAGCTCATCGTACTTCCGTTTCAGTTCCAAATACATCGTCTTAGAATCTTCTTTCTTTTCTTCCTTTTTTTCTTTTTCTGGTGGTTCTGCAGTTTCTTCCTTGAGGAGGGTCTGGAGTGATGTGATAACACCGTCGGCACTCTTTTCAGCCTCATCTGGTTCAGGCACCGGGGCCGCGGTCAAAAATCCTTCTTCCTCCAGCCATTTTCTGGGGTCAACGAGCTCCTGTGGTTGCTGTTGTTTCAGCCACGACTCACGTGCCTTCTCATAGTCGATGACCAGTTCCGGGCATGATTTCTGGATGACTTCAAGATACCGGTTAGGAAAGCCCAGGTCTTTATCCGCGTACTTTATGACCCTGTAACCTTTGTGCTCGTACATGAATTCATCTTTAGTCTCGTTTTCACTCTCCTTATAGATCGCAATAATAGGAGGGATGCCGATTGAAAGCCTCTGGCATACACGCTCAATAATGTGTTTTGAAAGCATCTCAGAAAGCAGGTTTACATTCGCCACGATCAGGTCTAAATCGTTCTTGAATTTCAATATCATCTGTAATGATTCCTGAATTGAATCAACGCCGATTATCCTTTCACGGTTCATCAAATCAGCGATATTCTTGCGTACGTCTTTGTCTGGTTCAATAAGTATGATCATATTCTAAGTTATTATAAATGTTTCATCTTATTTGTCAAGAAAAATAATACACTTAATTCTCAAGATGTTCTGGAGACCATTTTTATGCTGAAATATCGGGGTATTTGATTTATGCCTAATATCTGGTCTTTTGTTTTGTCGATACTTAAGTCTTGACGGAATGAATAATATTAGTATAATTTGGTAAAGGAGGCATGATGAAACGATTCTTTGTGTTCATTCTATTTTTAGGATGTATTCCTGCATTTGCGCTCATGAGTCCAACCCTGAGCGCCGTAATCGAACAGAGAGATCTGACAGAGTTGATTCCCGTGGACATTGTACTAAAGGAACAGATGGATGTCCAAACATTGAGGGCTATGGTTCATAGCTTACCCAGGATTCAGAAGAGAGTGCGGGTTGCCGAGATCTTACAGGCGTTTTCTACCCAGAGTCAGCATGTATTGGTCCAATACCTTAAGGAAATGGAGAGAGAGGGTAAGGTCGAAAACATCAAGTCATTAT
>DAOVAN010000099.1 GCA_030671005.1 Caldifarciminota bacterium | reverse complement strand
GTTTTCCACCAGTCACGCAAGCTGAATTGTCGGATCTGGAAATCGAAATATCAGTGCTCACGCCATTGCAAAGAGTAAAAGACAAAGAGGAAATCGTCGTTGGCCGCGACGGCCTCTTCATCCGTAAAGGAATGTACAGCGGGTTACTATTGCCGCAGGTAGCAGCCGAATACGGCTGGAACGTTGACGAGTTTCTCGCGGAAACATGTCACAAAGCAGGACTGTCGAGCGACGCTTACAAATCAAAAGACGCCGAGGTCTATCGCTTCTCAGCCGAAGTCTTCTAGAACACAGAGCTCAATGACATAATGACACAATTACATAATAACTCAATAACGCCCTTTGATTATGAGTAGAACGAATAAGGAAAAGGTCTATATCGATCCTTTTGCCGACATGGGTTACGCAAAGATCGATTTGCACAGGGCAAAGCGGAAGGGCTTTCCTGAAGTCGTTTTCTGTGAAGGAAAGACGAAGAAGCAGATATTATTGATCACCGAAAAGATACATAAAGTAAATGATATCGCTCTCCTGACACGGGTCAGCAAAGAAGTGAGCAAAGCATTGAAAAAGAAATTCCCCAAAGGAAAGTACCATCCGGACGCCAAGATTTTCCATATCGGCACTGCACGAAAGAAAACTGGTCTCATATCTGTGTTGACAGGCGGCACCGCTGACATCCCGGTGGCCGAAGAAGCCGCAGTGACCGCCGAGGTAATGGGTAGCCGGGTACTGAGAATCTATGACGTCGGGGTCGCTGGTGTGCACCGCCTGCTGGCATTCCGCGAGCGCGTTGAGAAATCCCGGGTCTTAATCGTTGTTGCGGGCATGGATGGCGTTCTCGCTTCTGTCGCCGGCGGCTTATTCTCCAAGCCGATCATTGCGGTACCGACAAGTGTCGGCTACGGCCTGAACCTTCAAGGTATTACCCCATTATTGACCATGCTCAACTCATGCGCACCCGGTATCGCGGTTGTAAACATTGATAATGGATTCGGTGCCGGCTATATCGCATCGACGATAAATAAATTATGAAAATACTATACTTCGATCCGATACTCGGAGTCAGTGGCGACATGATGCTCGCCGCGCTGATCGATCTCGGTGTCAGCAAGAAATTTCTGAGAGAACGTCTAAAGTTTGTGACCGGTACGGATATAAGAGTGGGTCGCGTCAACCGCGAAGGCGTGAGTGCGCGCACAGTCCGCTTCAGCATAAAGAAACCAATAAAAGAAAAACAATTCATCCCGCTCATCAATAAAAGTAAGTTGCCGGCCAGCATAAAATCCCAGGCCATCAGTATCATTGAGAAGATATTCGCGGTTGAAAAGAAGGTCCATCACACCAGGCATTTGCATCTTCATGAACTCGCGGATGCGGATACATTATTGGATGTTGTGGGCGTGCTCGTGGCAATTGATTATCTGAGTGTGGACAGGGTATTCTCAAAACCGGCGAAAGCAGGCAAAGGTTTTATCAAAACCGTCGAGGGTAATATGCCGGCTTTCAACTTTGCGACTGCAGAACTACTGAGAGGATTCCCGGTTCACTTCTTGCCCATCTCCGCAGAACTCACGACTCCTACGGGCGCAGCAATACTAAGCACTATTGCCACCCCTAAGGAAAACCTCGTCATGTCGCGAATCGAAAAAGTCGGCCTGGGTGCCGGTTCGATGAACATCAAAGGCCATCCGAATCTCTTGCGTGTCTTTCTCGGTAAGTCTCATGATTTCCTTTCTGATGAATGCACTATTATTGAAACGAACATAGACGACATGAATCCTCAGGACTATGAGGCGTTGTTTGAAAATCTCTACGCAGCAGGAGCTCTGGAAGTATTCCTTACCCCAACCATCATGAAGAAATCACGACCCGGCATTCTCTTGACAGTACTGTGTCAGGAACATCTGGACAGAATTGTCGATGTGCTCTTTGAACATACAACATCGATCGGCTTTCGAGTAAGCAACACCAAAAGGCTCAAGTTCAGTCGAAAAATCGTCAGATTTGCTTCACCGTATGGTAAGGTAGCAGTGAAGCTAATCGAACATGATGGTAAAACGAAATTCTCTCTGGAATACCGCGATCTGAAAAGAATTGCCCAGAAACAGAGTCTCGCGATAAGCGAAGTACGCAACCGAATAACGCAATTTTTCGAGAAGAAACTGGTCAAAAACAGTAGGTGATGCTGACAAAATACACCCACAGTGAGGAATCACGCAACGGGCCCGGCCCGCCCCGTAGAATAAAAGATATTGATATACCAAATAACCCCATCAACAACACACGCACAAGAGAGATGAACAACAGCCTCGAAGAAATTACTATTCAACGGGGCCCGGCCCGTGAAATAGGGAATTTTCATATACCGAAAACTAGCACAAAGGGCACTCAACCTGAGAAAAAGTACATACCCCAAAAGGAAAAGGCTATTTCACGGGGCACGTAGAATAACAACACTGCAGACATGGCAAAAACCTCCACAAAAAACACACAGACAAAGAAAAGAAAGTCAACCCAAAAGAAGCGTCAATTCAACGGGGTAACCCTGTGAAATAAGAGATTCTTATATGCCGAAAACCAGCACTAAACGAACGCAATCTAAAGAAAGGAAGAAACGCAAGGAGAAAGAGCTATTTCACGGGGTAAACTCATTTGCCAAAGAGTTGTCTAAATATCGGCAGCTCAGTGACACCGAGCTCGTACAGCTGGTAAAAACCGGCGAAGCCGAGCCTTTTGATGAACTAGTTCGCAGGCACAGTGTTAAGATCCACGATCTTTGTTATAAGATTCTGCGCAACTATGACGACGCTCGAGATATAGCGCAAGAGACTTTCATAAAATCTTATAGAAAAATAAACAAGTTTCACGGACGCTCTCAATTCTCGACCTGGCTATATCGCATAGCCGTCAATAATTGCCTGAATTATCTAAAAAAGCAGCGGCCGACCGAAGAAATATACGATGAGATGATGAGCGACGGTAAGGATGATCCAGTTCAACGCTACAAGAACAAGAAGCTGAGGGAAAAGATCTATGACGCAGTGGCAAAGCTACCGACCGTGCAGAGGGCGGTGTTCACTTTACGAACGTTAGAAGACATGTCTTATCAGGAAGTAAGCGAAATCTTGAAAAAGCCAATCAGTACAATAAAAGTGAATCATCACCTTGCGGTGAAGAACCTGCGAAACCATCTGAGAACAAAAGTATGAAGTGCTTAGACGTACAAGAAAACATAATCTATTTGCTCCTCGACGATATTTCGTCTGAGGACCGAAGCGCAGTTCTTGATCACATACGTGGTTGTCCTGTCTGTCGTGAAGAGTATCAATTTCTCGACAGGTGTCTGCAGCTCTGCACACCATCCGAGAACGAGGCCTGCACGTGTCAGTTTCAAGAAACCTACTGGGATGAATTTGTCTTCTCGATACATGAACAGATTATCCACGAAAAGTTCGAGAAGAAATTTCCATTCCGAATTGTCATACCGGTCGTCGCCTCTGCGGTCGTGGCGTTCACGATCGGCTACTTCCTGCTCATGCGGCCCAAACCTCAAATAACCGCGCAGGAGGAGGGGGCACGCTACGAGAATCAATATGAAGAGGTGTATGAACTCACACCCGAACAACAAGAAGAATTCATCAGAATAATAAACCAGCGCTACGGTCAGTAAGGGGACGGTGCTTGACAATTTGACATTTACCGTCCTTCTCGCCCCTCTCTTATTTTTTGTTTCGCCCTTTTATACAGCTGTCCTAACGATGAATATTTCAATGACTGAAAAAGTGAATACTCAATAATGTCAGAATACTCCAAACCCGCTCTATCCCTGAGTAACACCAACAACTCAGCACGCAATGCTTTTCCTCGGTGACTACTAAGATCCATTTCCGCAATCTTGATTCCCTTATCATACTCGAATGCCGCAATTACATCTGCCATGTTTTCAAAATGATAATCATCCTTTCTCATTCTATGTGTTGCTCCTTCATTTTCATTTTTTCGCCTATCACATTTCTTCCTCGATCCTTTCAAAAATGCTTCATCACCAAGGACATCCCCCATTCGAGTATGCCTCACAGGTAATTCAACGTGAATCCATTCTTGAAGCTGTCTTTTCAAATTTCTTTCAGTTTCGAACAAATCCTCCACGGATTTATTGTCCACTAATGATGAGATACTTCCTGAATAGTATTCGTTAATACTCGACCAAGAGTACTCCCATGGATTTTTTAATAATCCTCCCCGGACAGGATTTAGGAGAACATAGATTATTGCCATTCTTAAATACTTATCCTGTTGAATCAAAGTTGACTTGAACCGAGATTGAAAGACGTAACCAATACCACCATGCCGTTTTCGGTAGTACATACCATACTGCCCATTCAGCTGCTTCATTGTATCCGATAGCTTCCCTGAAGTATTCTGAATCACCAGATGGTAGTGATTGCCCATAAGGCAATAGGCTAATAGTCTTTGCTTGAACTGAAGGATTTTTTCCTCGAGAATCGTTGTAAAGTATGCTCTAGATTTACTGTCAAAGAAGATCTTTTCGCCACGTATGCCTCGATTCATTACATGATGATAAGAACCAACAAATGAAATTCGAGCTCTACGCACGAACATACTGTAATAAAAAATGTCAAATTGTCAAGCACCGTCCCCTTGACGCGCGGTGGTTCTTGTGTATAATACACAGTGGAGATAACATTCATCGGTGCGGCCAGAACCGTAACCGGCTCACTGCATCTGCTAGAGCACAATGATCACAAATTCCTCCTGGAGTGCGGTATGTTCCAGGGTCATCGTGAAGAAGCCGAGAGAATTAACAGCACATTCCCGTTCAAACCGAAGGACATCAAAGCTGTAATACTATCGCATGCGCACATCGATCATTCGGGTAACCTTCCTAATCTCGTAAGGCGTGGCTTCACAGGACCGATATTCTGTACAGATGCAACAAAAGATGTCGCTTCCTTATTACTACTCGATTCGTCGAAGATCCAGCAGTACGATTTCGAGTACCTCAACAAGAAGCGCGCGCAGAAAGGATTATTGCCCAAGGAACCACTATACACGATGGCCGATGCCGAGCAGACGCTCAAGCAATTCGAAGCGGTTGCATACAGTAATACTTTCGAACCGGTTCCGGGCGTCAAAGTCACGCTCTACGATGCCGGACACATCCTTGGGTCATCTGTAATACTAATAGAGGCCGACGGGAAGCGGCTCCTCTTCAGCGGTGATCTGGGTCGCAAAGATATGCCAATAATAAAAGACCCTATGAAGGTGACCGATATCGATTACATGATGCTCGAATCAACATATGGCGGGAGGAAACACGGATCGTTTGAGCACACGCAGAATGAACTAAAGGAACTAATCAAAAAGGGTAAGAGCAAAGGCAGCAAAATAGTCATCCCGGCGTTCGCGGTCGAGCGTACTCAGGTCCTGGTAACACTACTGAAGAACCTATACGAGGAAGGAACCTTGAAGGATGTACCGGTCTATGTCGATAGTCCCCTGGCATCGAACGTGACTGACGTCTTTCGAAGACATCCTGAATGTTTCGATGAAGAGACCTTTAAGATATTCACCCAAGGTGACCCCTTCAATTTCCCAAGCCTACACTATGTTGCCGATGCCGAAGAATCAAAAAGCCTGAACGACCGCCCAGGACCCATGATAATCATGTCCGCGTCGGGCATGTGCGAAGGTGGCCGGGTAACGCATCACTTGATTCATACGATCGAAAATGAGCAGAATATGATTGTCCTCACCGGCTTCCAAGCACGCGGTACCCTGGGGCGGAAGATCCTTGACCGCGCCCCCAAGGTATCGATTTTCAACGACGAGTTTGATGTACGCGCAAAGACATATTTCATGGGTGGTCTTTCAGCCCACGCTGATGGAGAAGACTTGCTACAATATGTGAAGAACGCCCAGGATGGCCGGTTAAGAAAAGTATACCTTGTGCATGGTGAAATTGAGGAATCACAAGCTCTGCAGCAGAAAATCCAGACCTTGAATGTCGCGGTCGACATACCACAGAGTCTGACCAC
>DAOVAN010000169.1 GCA_030671005.1 Caldifarciminota bacterium | reverse complement strand
AAGAGAAGATATTTATTGAAATGTGGTATTCTGCTGAGACCCGCAGGAAATTGGAGGCGGCGCTCGAGAAGTTCTAATGGGTAGTAAGGGCAATGTAACTAACGAAAGGAGAAAAGTGTGAAAAAACACCTATTCGTTCTTTGCTGTGTTATTATGGTTATTGTGGCGTGCACAACAGAGACTAAGGAATATGATTACGAATTAGAAAGAACAGAAACCCGTACGTGGCCGGCAACTGGTATTAACCAAATCAACGCAGCCACGGTTAATGGTGAGATTTCTGTGGCGGCTACTCTGGATACATTGATTACAGCTGATATCACACGCAGTTGTCGTGGTGAAGATTCTTTGGATGCTGAAGACCATATCGATGATATTGAGGTCACTGACAATATCGCAGGTGGTCAACTCAATCTGGAAGCAGATATGCCTGACAATGACCCGGGCCGCAACTATCGGGCAGATTTTGATATGACAGCACCCGCTGCTATGTTTCTCGATCTCGCTACGGTTAACGGTGAGGTTCTTATCCAGAATATGACAGCTGGAGCTAGGGTCCGGATTACGAATGGCGCGGTCACGACAGAAAACCTCAGCGGCAGTATTGATGTGGCGACCGTAAACGGCGCTATGTATTGTGATATGGAGGAGCTTGCGGCAAATCAATTAGCTCTCCTTACAACAACAAACGGGGAGGTAACGCTTCTCTTGCCATCGGATGTAGTTGCCGAATTTGATGCTATCACCACAAACGGTGAAGTCATGGTCACGGGTTTTAGCTCGGTGACCTATACGACGAATCAGATGAGCCATAAGGCGGGTACGATTGGTAGTGGTGGCGGTAGTGCCACAATCGATATCACCGTTGTTAACGGTAACATTACCATACAGGCCCGTTAGTGGGTGGTGTTAGAGATATAGTGATTTAAGCAGAACACAATCATAGATTGGAGGGAGCAATGGGGTCAAGTATTTGACCCCATTGCAGTTTAAACTCGACAGTATTTTTGGTAGTCAAATAAAACTAGAAACTTGAGCGCAAGTTTTGGCGGTGAACCATGTCAAAAATAGCAGAAAGATCTTTCGCGCATAATAATCATGACTAAAGTCTACAATAAAAATGACGCTGACGCGCATCTTGTCATGCTGGTTGCCGAAGGTGATGAAAAAGCCTTTGAGCAGCTCGTGCACAAGTATGAGCAGGCCGTTTTCAGTACTATCTACCGCTATGTCGGGAATTGGGATGATGTTGAGGATTTGGCTCAGGAGATCTTTCTGAAGGTCTGGCGCAACGCGAAGAAATTCAAGGGCAAGTCAAAATTCTCGACCTGGCTTTACCGGATCGTAGTGAATCACTGCATTAATTACCGGCGCAAGCATAAACACAGGTATAGACAAGTTTCTTTGGATGAATTGACCGAAAAAGGGGTAACGCCAGAATCCCTGAAGGTTACGCCTGACTGGGAACAGAGGAGGCGGGTTGAACTCGTAAGGAAGGCAGTGGATGAACTCCCGGATAGACAGCGCATGGCGCTTGTTTTATCGCAGTTTGAAGGAAGATCATATAAGGAAATCGCTGAAATCATGAAAGTTTCTCTATCATCGGTTGAATCGCTGATTTTTCGCGGGCGCAGTTCTTTGAGAGAGAAACTGGCAAAGGCTTTTTGATATGTCTTTTCGACCGCAAGATACTGATGAATCTTTCTGTCAAAATAGATAGGAGCAAAAAATGAAGTGTTCTCAGATAAAGAAGAAACTCTCAGCATACCTCGACGGCGAGATGAAGGTCGATGAAAGGCAGATGATAGCTGGGCACTTGAAGACCTGCATACTTTGTCAAGAAGAGCTGGCTGCATTATCGAAGGTGAAGGAAACTTTCTCTGTTCTGGATGGCATGGAAGTGCCGCCTTATTTTATGACGCGTCTCAGACAAAGAATTAAGGATGAAAAATTCCTGGCTACAAGACCGATGCCAATTCTTGAGAAAATCAGACGCGTTGCGTTTTCTGCCGCTGCCTTTGCTGGAGTGGTCGTCTCGCTTTTTATGGGTAGCCAGATGGGCAGGACATTATACCAGGAATTAGCCAACGATACGCAACCAGTAAGTGTCGAGAATGCTAATATCCTGGGGTTTGGTTCTTTCGAAGAATTCCCAGAAGGCTCTTTGTCTGATGTGTATGATGAATTGATCAAAGGAGGGAATAATGGATAAGAAAGTATTGGTCATTATTCTTATCATTTCTGTTGCCATCAATCTGGCGACGGTTTTTACTTTCGGTTACTTCTGGTGGACAAGACATACCATTGAGCGAGAATTCGGGCCTGGATCACGTATGATGCATGAATGGCAACATAGCAGGATTGTCCGGGAGCTCGAGCTCAGTGGCGATCAGATCGAAGAAATAAGGAAAGCAAACGAAGAGATGAGGAGTGCTGTGCGCCCCTTACGTGAAGAGTTGTTTAAAAAAAGGCAGGAACTCATGTCAGTACTTCGGGAAAAAGAACCGGACCGAGCCCTCGCTGAGGTGTTGCTCAACGAAATCGCTGAGCTGCAAGCGCAGCATGAAAAACAGATATTTGAACGGCTACTCATGATGAAGAACATTCTTACGCCCCAGCAGCAAGAAAAATTAGGTTCTTTACTTCATACATTACTTGAGGAAGGAAGACCACCCACTATGCCGCACAAACCTGTCCTTCCTCATCGACCATTTAGATTACCTCGAGGTGAAAAAGGACGTTAGTATGTTAGTTAAAAGAAAGGAGATTAATATGTTAGGAATAAAAACAAAACACACTGTATTACCCATTGTAGCATTGCTACTGGTGACTGGAATCGCTTTTGCCCATCAATCGGGAATGGGTCAAGAACGTGGTGAAAAGATGTGCCAACGTGGACATAGGCCAATGATCCCTGATCTTACCGAAGAGCAGACAGAACAAATGAAAGAATTGCGTGTTGAACATATGAAAGCAGTGCAGCCGTTGCGTAATCAAATAGGTGAGAAGAGAGCGCGGTTGCGGACGTTATCTACGAGCGATAAAGTAGATATGGCAGGGATAAATCGAGTCATTGAGGATATCGGCAAAATGCGAACGCAGATGATGAAAGAAAGGGCGCAGCACCGTCAAGATGTCCGTGAACTTCTTACCGAAGAGCAGCGGGTAATATTTGATGCACATCAACCTCTGCACCAAGATGGACCTTCCCACGCCGAAAGGCATCTTGGAAGAAAACCACGCTAAAAAGCACGAATAAGGGATTTGCGGCTTTATGCCGCAAATCCCTTCTTGTTTTTGATTTGGGGTCAGGTCTCTACTTTGAACATAACAACTACCTT
>DAOVAN010000117.1 GCA_030671005.1 Caldifarciminota bacterium | reverse complement strand
AGAGTAAGGAATCGACTGCAATGGTTGAGCGATTGATTTCAGAATATCCAAAATCCATATATTTGCCCGATGCTTATCTACTAAAGTCTAAAGCGCTGAGAAACCAAGGTGATTATGAAACAGCGATAGCAATTCTACTCGATTTGATCAGCAATATTGGCGACAGGGCAGATGTCTATATGCAGGTCGGTGACTTGTATTTCGAGACGGAAGAATTCTTGAGGGCCCGGCACAATTACTTGAAAGCATGCGAAATGTTCAAGCAGAATAGAGAAGATGCCGCTCATGCTTTGATACTTGCCGGTGATGCGTCCTTGGCGATTGGCGACAAGTTGAAAGGCAAGGAGTACTATTTACAGGCAAATATGATTGCCGAGTCACATATGCTGAAAAACAAAGCGATGCAGAAGTTGACCACACTTGATGAAGAATAGCTCTTTGTATACTAAAGTGTTAAGATACGTGTTGCTATTTATGTTTTGTGCTGAATAGCACTTACTTCAACACATTACCAAGTTTTCGTAACTCATCCCTCAATTCACGTAAGAATTTATTTCGGCTCCTCAGAGGAAGAGAGAGTTGCTCGGGACCTTCGATTATCTGCAGGAGCTTCTTTTTTGCTCCGGCAATTGTGTAACCCTGCTCGTACAATATATTTTTGATCATGCGTACGACGTCAATGTCTTTCTTCGTGTAGTATCGGCGCCCCACTCTATTTCGCTTGGGACGCAATATCGAAAATTCTTTCTCCCAATAACGCAGTATGTATGGCTTCAGTTCCAGCATATCAGCCACTTCCTTTATCGAAAAGAATTCCTTTTCAGCCATATACCCTCCTTGACGTTTGAACATGTTACTCATACTTTAATGGTCTGCTCATCAAATTACGGATTGCCACGTTTGGTGCTTCATCTCGATATAAGATATTGTATACCGCCTCGCATATCGGCATCTCGATTTTATGCCGGTCGGCTAGAATCTTGATTGCCTTGGCCGTGGGTGCACCTTCGGCCACCATGACCATCTCCTGGATGGCCTGCTCCAGATGCTTCCCGGCACCGATTTTCTTACCCAGAATGTGGTTTCTCGATTCCTCACTGAAAGAAGTCGTTACCAAATCGCCAAAACCGGACAGCCCCCAGAATGTTCGTGCCTTAGCTCCCATTTCAACACCGATGCGCTGCATTTCAACAATTCCTCGAGTTATGAGGGCGCCTTTGGCATTATTACCAAAGCCCAATCCATCGCTTATACCGCAGCCGATTGCGATTACATTTTTGATTGCTGCACCCAATTCGACACCTGTAATATCATCGCCCTGATACACGCGAAAGTATTCAGTCGAGAGCGCGCGCTGAAGTTCTCTCGTGCCCGTATCGTCGGAACCAACTAAGACAACGGCGGTGGGTTCATTTCTAATGATCTCGTTGGCGATGCACGGGCCCGAAAGTACATATGTTTTACTCTTTGCATCAGGTAACTCACCAATCATTTCGGACGGACGGCGTAAACTCTTGATCTCGATGCCTTTGGTGAGATTCAAGTAGTACTCTGTTTGGGGTTTGATTCTTTTTGCTGTCTCAACGACACTGCTCAATACTTGTGAAGGAACAGCAAACACAACCAGATCGACGTCGGACAACACATTCGCAATGTTCCAGTCGACCAGGATGTCGGTGGGCAGTCGGTGGGCAATCAGGAACGGCTCATTGTTTCTCGTCGCCTGCACTTTGCGGGCACGTTCCTCATCATATTCCCATATCTTCACGGTATGCCCATTGCCGTGTTGTATTATGCCAAACACGGATCCCCAGTTGCCACATCCCAGAATACCTAATTTCATTTTTTTCTCCAGAGAATCGTCTTGGGTTCTTTTCTATCGAGGAGCCTTCTTATGTTTGAGCGGTGTGCATAAATGACCATGACTCCGATCGCGACGAAAAGAATTCTATCACCAAGGGTTCCTTCCTGTAGAATGATTGTGAATAAAGGTAAGGATACTGCAAAACAGAGCGAAGCAAGCGATACGAGAAAGGTTGAGAGATAGATGATCAGCCAGGTTCCAAGAGCGAGTGCGAATGATTTTGTGACGAGCGCAATAGCAACACCGATGGTCGTTGCGACACCCTTGCCCCCATGAAAGTTGAATAATGGATTGAATATATGCCCCAGTATCGCACCGGCTCCAGCAAGAGTGCCGAAACCAAAAAGAGAATGAGCGAGTAGAACCGGGACAATCCCTTTCAGTGCATCAAGCAGAAAACCTAGGGCGAAAAAGGGGAAACCTAAGGTACGTCCGAGGTTGGTGGCGCCAATGTTTCTACTTCCAACTCTTCTTAAGTCCACCCCACGCAATAGGCCGAGCATATATGAGAAGGGGATTACACCGAAGAGAAAACCAATTACGAACGAAATTACGTACGCCATTTCTGACTCACTTGATACGATATCTCTTAGTAATACTTGTCTTTATGAGAATTGGAATACCTGCAAAACTAAAATAGTCACGGATCGTGTTGCGTAGGTACTTTATGTAGCTTTCCTTGACTTTTGATGTCAGTGTTGCTCTGAAAATCGGCGGCCGGCGTCCGACTTGCCGTAGCTTCAGTATTTCGCCACCGGGCGGATCTTTCAATGTTTTGGTTATATCATCAAGGGCACGTTTGCTTACCGTTTTATCACTTTCCTTGTGTATCTCCAGGACTTTCTGTACGATTTTTTCGACGTTGGTTTTTGTCTTTGCCGATATGGGAATGATCGGTACGAAATCCAGGAAGTGTAGAGATTGAATGGTTGAGGCCATTATCTTATGGTGTTCCTCTTCTTCAATCAGGTCGATTTTGTTGGGTACGACAATCAGCCCCTTTGCTTTTGACAGAACGAGTGCGGCGATTCTTTGATCTTGCTCTACGACACCGGTTGTTGTGTCGAAAATCAAGACCGCAACATTGGTTTTCTCGATCATTCTAATCGCCCGCATCACTGAATAGAATTCAATAGGTTTCGTAATGCGGGAACGCTTCCTTATACCAGCGGTGTCGATTATTTCTATGGTCTTGCCGTCGTAATTGAACCTTGCGTTCACCAGGTCTCTTGTCGTGCCTGGTCGGGCGTCGACAATTGCCCTTTCTTCATTCAGGATTGCATTCAGCAGAGTTGATTTACCAGAATTCGGGCGGCCGAGGATCAGTAGTCTGATAAATGTTTCTTCTTTGGTAGATTTGGAAACAGGAAATGTATCTAGAGTAGCATCCAGGAGGTCACCAAATCCGGCGCCTGCTTCGGCAGAGACCAGAAACATTCTATCGTAGCCAAGCTTATGGAATTCCAGGGCATTGTTTCTGACGCCCTTGCTGTCAATTTTATTGACCAAGAGAAATATCGTTTTATTAATCTTTCTCAGTTCTATGCCTATGTCCTCGTCGGTAGGTTTAAGACCGCTGCGTCCGTCGACGACAAAATATATTAAGTCAGCTTCCTGCAAGGCGGTTTCAATCTGTTTCTGGATACTGCGGGCTAAAGGAAATTCCTCATCCGGAAAGAAACCACCGGTATCAATTAGGTCGAAGGATCTACCACACCATTCGACTTCGTTATAAACGCGATCACGCGTAACACCGGGGTCTTTATAGACAATGCTCATTCTTATTCCGGCGAGCCGGTTGAATATCGTCGATTTTCCTACATTCTTACGTCCGACAATCGCTACTGTAGGCATTTGAACAACTCCTGGACTGTCTTTGGTGAAACTAACACACGTTTCGCTTCTGGTGTTTTACCATCGAGGAATTGATTTGAATCGTTGACGCAGTTAGGTGGTAGGATGATATTATCATATCTATCGCCGATCCGCTTAATTGTTCGAGTCATATCTTGTGCAGTGAGCAGTCCGGAAACGGTCACGGTTGAACCAAAGA
Source organism: Caldifarciminota bacterium (assembly GCA_030671005.1). Lineage (GTDB taxonomy): Bacteria > Hydrothermota > Tepidihabitantia > SM23-42 > SM23-42 > SM23-42. The sequence continues at coordinate 1,214 of DAOVAN010000117.1, read as the reverse complement.
ACGTGTTTGCCACGGATTCAATATCAACATACACATTTGGTGCAATTCTCGCCTTCAACATTTTCAGGTACGGGTACGCTGATTTGCCGGTTAGAATTAAATGTCTGCCCTTGGATTTCTTGGCTTTAGTTATCTTGTCCATTTCATCCAACAGAGACCGCACCATACCTATGCCGTTTTCGTATTGCGGAAAGTCATCGTAGTAATCTTTTTTGGGTATTCGACGGCCAGCTCTAATATAGAATTCATCGGCGAGATAGACGAGTCCTCTTTTATGTTTCTTTCGGAAACGGTTATGGAAAAGCAGGCCCGTTTTTATTATTGACTGTGCGAGCTTTCTTGAGACTGATGGAATTTTTTTCACGTATTTTGTCTTACCGACCGGTACTATGCCAATCGAAGACACTGCCGGATAAAGTAGGCTGAGGTCTTGAATGGTGTTATAGAGATTCTGTCCGCTGGTCATACCCGGGATTACTACAATCTGACAGTGCAGTTTTACATCATTATCGGCGAGTGCCTTTAGTTGTTCTAAGATCAAACCAGCTCTTTCATTCTTGAAGAGCTGGATACGTAATTTTGGATTTGTTGTGTGTACTGAGATGTAGAGTGGCGATAGTCTTAACCTGCCGATTCTCGATATATCTAATTTGTCGATATTGGTTAGACTCAGGAAATTGCCGAAGAGAAATGATAGCCGGTAATCATCGTCCCGGAAGTAGAGTTCTTTTCTCAAATGTTGAGGCAGACCATTGATGAAGCAGAATTCACAATTATTTGTACATCGTTTGTATTTTGGAGAGGCAAGACTCACCGCGATCATCTCGTGGGGTTTGTATATTATTCTTCTTGATGTGCTATTTGTCTGGATCGTGAGCTGGCGGGTTTTTGAAGTATCGTCATAGAATTTGAACTCAAGGAAATCTGCAATCTTCTGGTCATTGATTGCAATGAGCTCTGTACCGGCGGGGATTCTCTTGTCTTTACTGGCAGTCACTCGAACCATATGATATTATAAACCAAACGGGTTTGAATTCAAGTATTTCTTTAACATTGGGCTCGTAGCTGGAATCCGGTTATTTGAATGATATCACTGTTGCCATTTTTTCTCAAATCTTCGGTTTGATTGAAAAAATGAGCATGCCGACTTCTCTGTCGGTGAATCTGTCGTTCATTACTGTAATCGAAGAAGCGATAGCTTCTCTCGCTGTGAT
>DAOVAN010000008.1 GCA_030671005.1 Caldifarciminota bacterium | reverse complement strand
AAACCCACAGAGACCGCGCGCAATGCAATCCCGGAAGGAAAGTACATTAGCTCGCCGATGAGCTCGTCGGGCGATTTTTTTGTGTCAATACGGTAGGCAAGAGTGGCGATGAGCAGAACAAGCAGCAATATGACAAGAAATCTCTTCATGGTCGGTTCCTCTCGAAATGAGACACGGAGAAAGGGAGACACGGAGACACGGAGAAGCAGAGAACCAGAATCTGAGATTGCCGCCCCATACGATTCACAAACCTACGGGGCAGGCGTCGACCGCCTCTGCTGAAGCTTCGGCGCCCTCCTCGCAATGACAGTGGTGGGCGGGTCATAAGCCACAGACGTAAACACCCTGCTCCGATTCTCTTTTCCTGTCACTCTTTATTTAAATTCTCTGCCTTCGAATACCAATGTTGTTAGATACAGGAGGAATGTTATATACATTACACCATAGCAGATTGAAAATAGAATCTGATCCGCATAAAGAGGCAGGCCATATGCCAGCTCGATACGCAGGTTGAAGTTCTCCAAATTAGGCAGCACATAATAGAGCCCATAGGCGACATACTTCAACAATGCCACGCCTGCTTGATCAGCAAAGAGTTTCAGGTCAGGCATTGCATGGCCGACGACGAAGAATATCACACCCATTATCGAGGTCATCGTTGTCGAGGAAAAGGACGAAAACAACAGCAATATGCCGAGCAGGACCATCACTTCAATGATCGTAAATGGAAGAGCAATGAGCAATCGGGGGTCAAAAGCACCCTCATAAGCGAAGATGACCAATTGCTGCATCATGAGCATGGCCAAAACAAGCAAAGTCACGAGGGCAGAAAGCCCAAGGAACTTGCCGAGTATTACTTCACTTCGCTTCACAGGTTTCGACAAAACAGTATATATGGTCTTTTTCTCTACGTCCTTACGGATGAGTGTCGAGCCGATTATTATGGTTGTTAGAATGCCAAAAAGCGAGGCTGCGGCCAGACCGAAGTCACGCATGATCTTAGACGCCTCACCGAGTGCAAATGGTTCCAGAAACAATGAAATACCGATCAAAAGAATGGCGAAGACAACCAACAGGAGAAGGATTTTCTGTCTTATACTCTCCTTGAATGTATTTTCAAGTATTGCTATAACTCTATGCATTTTCTCATTCTATTCAGGAAGTTTTATTATGCTCTTAAAGTAGCTAATTAGCATATCTCAAATATCCTTTCCCTGGTTTCTTACTTGTTGGACAAACCACTCCTCGAGCGAAATCTCGTCAGTCTTGACGCCTTTCTTGAGTAATGTGGCCAAATCTCCAACTTGCACTATCTTGCCTTCGATGATTATGCCTATACGGTCACATACTGCTTCTGCATCAGGAAGAATGTGTGAGGAGAAGAATATGGTCGTGCCTTTTGCTTTTTCCTCAAGGATCAGATCCTTTATTTCTTTACGTCCAATAGGATCTAGACCAGTCAGCGGTTCATCGAGGATTAAAAGGTCGGGCGAGCCGACCAGGGCTTGAGCAATGCCAATCCGCTGAAGCATACCTCGTGAATACTGCCTCAGCTGAAGCCCCATCGCTTCTGCTAATCCTACACGCTCCAGCAGGCTCCTCACTCGTTCCTTATAGTCCTTCAGGTTGTGGAGTAATGCATGCAGCTTGAGAAACTCATGACCAGTCAGATGTTCATAGAAGTAGGGCGATTCGGGCAGAAACCCTATTCTTTGCTTAGCCGCCAACGAATTCACCGCTTCGCCGAATATGTCCACCTCGCCGGAATCGGGTCTGATCAAACCGGTGATTATCTTGATGGTCGTCGTCTTGCCTGCGCCGTTAGGCCCCAGGAAACCAAATACCTCGCCCTCATGGATATCGAGCGAGATGTCTTTGAGCACCTGCTTACTCCTTTGCCAAAAATGGTTGCGGAAACTGCGGTTGATTTTCTGGAGCTTTATCGCGACTCGCATTGCATAAAATATACACAGAATCGCTTGTTTGTAAAGGGTTGGAATATAGCAAGAAATGAGATATGGGAAACGTGTGAATATACCAGGTGTTGTACTGAAGCATAGAACTGAAAGACGACATGTTCGAGCGAGTTTCGCCAAACGATACCTTGACAGCTCCCTTTTTTTATATAAAATAGAGTCTCACAAAGGAGGTTAGATGTTTTTTATATTGGCACTTGCCATGGCATTACCGCAAGATTATGTTAACCTCGTAATGAAGGCGCAGTACGAGGACGCAATTGCTTATTGCGACAACATGATTCAGAAGAACAAAGACCCATACGAGTGGAAACTGGAGAAGGGAGACATTTATTATAGCAAGCTATTGGATTTTGAGAAAGCTACTGAGGTATATCGCGACGTTGTGGACAATTACGAGCACAAGGATGGTTGGGCATATTACCGTCTTGCCCAGGTGCTTGAGATGACCGAAGACTTCTTGAATTCAGCGAGGTTGTATGAGATCGTTGCCACCCGTTTCCGCAAAGTACCGCTCGATTCGTTCTCCTTGAGTGGTGTCGAGCGTTGTTTCAAGAAAAATTATCAAGATTATGTCGCCACTGTGAGCGGCTACAACATAACACGCCTTGAACTGGATGAGAAAACAGGACGGGGAGGTCAATTCGCGCGCCCCGATGAAAGAGCCGTGCTTGATCAGATGATTACCGAACGCTTGATCTACGCGAGTGCTGTTGCACATGACATAGAGAAGACAGAATTCTTTCAAGATAATTTCAAGATCAGGGGCAAGCTCTTACTTCTCGATGAAATACGTGCTTATGAAGTAATGGAGAAGATAACACCCACTGAAAAGCAGATGAAGAAGTATTACAAAGAAAACAAGGATAATTACAAAATCCGCGAGCAGGTGATGGGTAAGGAGATCGTTGTTGAGTCTGATAGCCTGGCCCGGGTTCTTCTCGACTCCCTAAAGAAGGACATAGCGAGTTTTGATACTCTCGCCAAATTACACTCTATCGAGTCGAATGCACGGAACGGCGGAAACATGGGAATAGTATACAGGGAACGGAAGCCAGAAGCCGTGGAAGCGGCACTTTTCACAACTGAACCAAAGAATCTGACAGATATCATTGACTTTGACGGCAAGTATGGCATATATCACGTAACTGCGTATAAGCCAGAGCGCTATCGTGATTTTGATGAGGTGAGTAAGCAAATCGAATCACAGGTAAGAGCCGCAAACATAGCGAAGGAGGAAGAGGCTTTTAAACAGCGTTTGAAGAAAAAGTCGAAGCAGAAGATACACGATGATTCGATCGTCGCAGTTCTGAAAGATACTAGTGAACAGAGCAAGGGTGTTGTGGTGGCCGAAGTGAACGGCCGCGTGGTAACCTGGGGGGATGTGATACACAGAAACGAAGCCATGACCCCGCAGTTCGCTAAGTTGGATCTCACAAAACCTGACAAGGTCGAGGAATTAATCAACACCGTATTCGATGAAGAACTCCGTCTCGAATTAGCGTGGCGTAATAAATATTTCCTGCACGATGGCTATTTTGTGCAACTGAAGGATGCAATCAAAACGATCATGGATCAGGGGTTATACCGAAAAATGGTACTCGAGGCGATCGTCATCGATTCCCAAGGGATCGCACAACACTACGAGGAACATATCGAGGAATTCAAGATGCCGGAATCGGCGCGTGTCCATGAAATACTACTCGGAACAAAGGAACTCGCCGAGAAGGTGCATGAGCTGGTCATGGCGAGCCCCGAGTCCTTCGATTCCCTGACTGCCGAGTATTCGGTCGGCCCATCGAGCCTCCGCGGGGGAGAGACAGGACTCATCAGGAGAGGCATGATGGGCGAGGAATATGACAGTATTCTGTTCAGCCTTGAGATAGGTGACGTCAGTGATGTCTTCAGTGTCAAAGAAAATACCTGGACGATCATCAAGATGGTTGAGTATACCCCTGAACATTACAGGGATCTGGCAGAGGTAGAGCATATCATTGAATCACGTATCAAGCGCGAGAAGCAGAGCGAGCTCGCCAACGACTTTCTCACCGAAATGAGAGAAGAAGCAGACATTCAAGTTTTCCTGCCCGAGCCCGAAGAAGCGGCCGAGCAGGAAGCGCCGGGCGAAGAGTAACGACAGGGCCATGCCCGAGCTACGTAAAGACCCGGTATTAGGCCGTTGGGTCATTATTTCCACTGAACGGGCGAAACGGCCCAAGGACTTCAAGGCTACACCCGAGACAAAGAAGATAACTCCCAAAGAGTGCCCATTCTGCCCGGGTAATGAAGCGGCTACGCCGCCCGAGATATCTGCGATCAGGCGGGACAACTCCAAGCCAAACACATCTGGGTGGACATTGCGAGTCATACCGAACAAGTTTCCTGCCTTACGCATCGAGGGTGAAATAGACCGCCGCGGCGAAGGCATATATGATCGGATGAATGGCATCGGTGCTCACGAAGTGATAATTGAAACACCCGATCACGCACAGGATTTAGCTGATATGGATCCTAATGGATTCGAGGATGTGGTGCGTGCCTACCAGCAGAGAATTCTTGACTTGAAGAAGGATGAGCGTTTACGCTATGTGATGATCTTCAAAAATTTCGGTGCGGCGGCCGGAGCTTCTCTTGAACACAGTCATTCACAACTGATTGCGACGCCGGTTGTCCCCAAGAGAGTCATGGAGGAGATGGATGGAGCAAAGCGGTATTTCGAATATCGTGAACGATGCATTTTTTGTGACATCGTTGTTCAAGAAACAAAAGGGCGGAAACGTTTGATAGGTGAAAACAATTCGTTTATTCTCGTATGCCCCTATGCTCCGAGATTCCCGTTTGAGTGCTGGATTGTGCCGCGTAATCACTTGTCCAATTTCGAGGACGCCAGACCTGAGGAACTAAAAGATCTTGCCGCCATCCTCAAGGATTGCCTGATGCGACTGAAAAAGGCGCTCAATACGCCTCCTTACAACTACATAATCCATACCGCACCCATCACTGTCCGAGGCATCGAGTTCTACCACTACCATCTGGAGATAATCCCCGTGCTGACTCATATTGCAGGCTTCGAATGGGGAACCGGGTTCTACATTAACCCCACGGGTCCTGAAGACTCGGCCGCTTATCTCAAGAACATAATGTAACAGATGATCACTCCTCCTCAAATGCTGTTCAGTTCGAGCCTTCGATAAATGAAAGTAGCGTTTGTTGCATCCGAAGCCGTTCCTCATGCCAAGACCGGTGGACTGGCCGACGTGGTCGGTGCCTTGCCGCAATATCTGAATGACTTGTCAGTCGAAACCGTGGTCATCATGCCCAGATACCGGGGCATGAAAGGCACCTTCCAGCAGAAGATGGGCGTTGAAATGAATGGTCCAAGCGAAATGAAAATATTCAGACAAGATAATTTTCTTTTTGTTGATTATCCTAAATTTTTTGATCGGGATGGTCTTTATGGTGACACGAGCGGCGATTTTCCTGACAACTGCGAGCGCTTTACGCTGTTCTGTAAGACGGCAGCGAAATTGATTGCGGCTGATAAATATGATATTGTACATTGTCATGACTGGCAGTCTGGTCTCGTGCCGCTCTATGTGAAACTCTCTTCTTCAAAAGCAAAGAGCATTTTCACCATTCATAACCTTGGCTATCAAGGGAAGTTCCCGAGCGACAAATTTCCATTGTTGGGTCTACATAATAAGTACTTTGCCCCAGCAGGATTAGAATTCTATGGTGACATCAATTTTCTGAAGGCTGGTGTCGTCTATGGTGATGTGATAACCACCGTATCCGAAACCTATGCCCGAGAAGTACAAACACAGAAACTGGGTTTCGGGCTTGACGGTGTTCTGAGAACGCGCGCTCAGGACTTGCACGGCATCATCAATGGTATTGATCATGCAAAATGGAATCCAGAAATCGATGATCTACTGTATGAGAAGTATACTGATTTCAACGGAAAACAGAAGAACAAGTCGTGCATGTGTAGGGACAGTTGTCTCGATGCGAAAAGGCCTCTGATCGGTATAGTCTCCCGCATTGCTGGGCAGAAGGGTTTTGACATCCTGGTGTGCGCAATGGACGAGTTAATGAAAATAGGGTTCAACATGATCATTCTCGGTTTCGGTGAAGAATCATACCATGACAAGTTGAAGAAACTCGAGAAGATCTATCACGGACGGCTGTCGGTGAGCATCAAATTCGATAACAAACTGGCGCATCGCATATATGCGGGCAGCGATTTCTTCCTCATGCCCTCCATGTACGAACCCTGTGGCTTAGGCCAGTTGATTAGTCTAAGGTACGGTACCGTACCGATTGTGCGCAAGACCGGCGGGCTTGCCGATACAGTATTTGAATTCGACTCTGATGCTATGACCGGCAATGGGTACCTTTTTACCGAGTATAGTGGAAGGGCACTGGTTGCTGCAGCCGAGAGGGCATATGAGACATTTCGTGAGCCGGATTTGTTCAGACAGTTGTCAGAGAGCTGCATGCAATACAATTACTCGTGGCAGGAGTCGGCAAAAAAATACCAGCGACTCTACAATACCCTTGACAGCCATTGTTTATTTCATAGAATTGAAAGCTTCAAGAAGGAAGATATATGATAATTAAATGGCAATGCACGGTATGTGGCTATATATATGACCCAGAGTTTGGTGATCCTGACAATGGCATTCAGCCTAGAACTTCATTTGAAGATTTACCCGATGACTGGGTATGTACCGAATGCGGCGCCGGGAAAGACCAGTTTGAACCGTATACCGAGGAAGAAGAGTAACACAATCGAATAGACCACAAAATCGCTTGCGACCACGACCTGAATATCATAGAAATCACCACAGTGAGCATTAAACCACTCAACCACAGTGGACGTCAAACAAAGTGAGTGGTAACGAAGATGCACATCTCGTTAAAGCGTTTAAGAAGGGCGATGAGGAAGCCTTTGATAGGATCTTCGAGATATATCGTGTACCGATATACAGCATTTGCTATAGATTCACGAGGAATGATGCGGACGCGAGAGACCTTACTCAGGAGGTTTTCATCAAAGTCTACCGAAACCTTAAGAATTTCAACGAACGGTCAAAACTCTTCACGTGGGTTTACAGAATTACAGTCAATACCTGTATTTCGTTCAAGCGACGTGAGAGTCGCCGGCAACCGCTGCCCACGGTCGGGATGCGGCGTGATCCCGTTGGGGAGAAGGTAAGGTTGAAGGTTGCTATCGATGATGCGTTGCAGAGTTTACCCGACAGACAACGGATGGCTTTCATCCTTCGCCATTATGAAGGTTATACCTTTGCTGAAATCGGTGAAATAATGGGTATCACCACGGGCGCGGCAAAGGCGAATCATCACCATGCAATAAGAAAATTGCGGATTCATCTAAAGGATTGGCTATGAAAGTATGCGATGATTTCCAGGAGTTGATGGTTGATTCAATAGAGGATGGACTGACTCCGGCAGAACAGGAGAAATTATTCCGGCACCTCAAAGATTGTGTGGATTGCGGTAAGGAATACGAGAGGCTCAAGAGATTACATGGAGTGATGGATAGTGACGAGATAGAGCTTCCGTCGAAAGATTTTTTTGAAGGGGTAAAGGTGAGAGCCAGGCAACGAATGATTTATCCAAAACGATTTCCGCTGAAAAAAATCGCCAAGATCCTGATACCAGCTTTTGCTGTAGCGGCGGTTTTTGTTGTTATTATTAGGCCGACAAATAACGATGTAGAATTGAGCATTCCGGTATCGATTCTCATTGAAGATGAGGATGTGGCCTACGTTGCCATGCAAGGTATAGTCACCAAGGATGTGGCAAAGGAGTTAATCTCGATAGAGGATCATTTGTCGTTTGACGCCGAAGAGGCAATTGAACAGTTAACAGTTGATGAAAAAAGGGAACTGATTGATGTCCTCAATCAAAAATATGCGATCGGTACCTAGTGCAGGTACTGGGTGCCAAATACAGGAGGTAGTATGAAAAGATTTCTCGTCGTGTTGACGATTCTTTTCGCGATTTCTTTCGCTCAGAATAATGAGAAGCACGACCCCAGGGTGATCATTGAGAACGTAAGAATATACCGTCTCACAAAGGAGCTGGACCTGACAACGGAACAGGCAATTGAGTTCTTCCCGAAGCTGAATGAGCTTCAGAAGGTAGACCGTGAGTTTCGTAGCAAACAGCAGCAGATTCTGGGGGAATTGAGAATCCTCGTCCAGGATAGCGCGCCCGACATAGAGATAATCGAAACCCTGACGAGATATGAGGATATTTTCAAGGGCCGGGTTGAGCGTCAGGTCATGAAAAGACAGGAGTTACGAAAGATGCTGACGCCGAACCAGCAGGCAAGGTACCTCATATTTCAAGACGAGTTTGAACGCGAGATCAAACGTATGATCCAAGAGGTGAAACGCCTACACCCCCGGTAGATGCGCCGCTTCGTGGTACAACTACGGCTACGGTGATTGCTGTATTTCTTGGAGTAGACCCCTCAGGTCATTGTTGAGTGCTTCGTAAAGCTTTACTTCCTCGGTGACGCTGCTACTTCTGCGTGATATCTCTTTTCTTTCCTTGACATCCCTTAGTGATATCGTGTAGTCGACCTTGGTGCTGATCTTGGAAACCCTTCCAATAACGATGTAATCACACAGTAGCGTCACACCAATGTCATAGGCCTGGTTATCATCAATAACATTAACACCGAGACCACGCCTGACGATTTCCATATTGACGGTAGTCTTATGAGTGATATCAAACCTATTAGAGAATGCCTGGATCGCACGATATAGCTCATCCTGACAGCGTTGTCCGAGTCCCGCATTGACCGCTTCGGGATTTTCTTCCTTGAATGGAAAGACGACAATAGACCGCTTCAATTCTGTGGCCGGAAGCGTGGTCGGCCCGTACTCGAGATTGAGTTCGTTTATTACCAAGTCGGTCACGTCGAATTCGCTTGCTGCATAGTATACGCCTTCAGAGAGTTCCAGGATTATCTGAAAACCCTCCCTTTCTGCGACCAGGGCAATTGCGTCATTGATCTTGCCCAGCAATGGTGTCATCAATTCATCGTTTTTCTGTTCCACCCTGCCGCCGGTGCCGAAAATCTCCTGCAGAAATTGGTTGTAAACCCTTGTTAACGCATCGATTTCGTCTTTCTTCCTCAGCAATGCTTGTTCCGACAGGACGAGTTTCTGACTCTCGCTCTCTGATTGCAGTTCTTCTATTTGCCTTTTCAATGTGGTTGCGGAATCTCGATACGTGCTGACGAATTCATTGAATTCAGCGCTCGCGGTGGCGGTCGCCTGATAGTCACTCATGACGCGAGTGGCATCGACGAGACCAATCTTTGTTTCTTTGGAAACAACCATAGAACATAATATAAAAAGTATCGGTAAAATTCTTTTCATGTTACCTCATCAGAACATGCCAAACGGGTTTATCTGGAAGTGGGGTTCGAATCCCGGGCGTTCACGATCAAATCCATAACCAAAATCAAATCCGATTACGCCCATCATCGGAACCTCAACCCTTATACCCATGCCCGCACCCCGGTACAGGTCGTGCAGGTTCATGTCTCTGTAGGACGGAAAGGTATTGCCCAGATCATAGAAGACCAGGAAGGCAAGACTCTGTGAAAACTTCACTTTCAGTTCGATGTTGTTCACCCAAAGGGCATTTCCACCAATGGCTCGTCCGGTTTCGTCACGCGGCGATAGTGAGCGGTCGGGGTAACCCCGTACACCGTCCGGACCGATGCCACCAGCATAGAAGCGTTTGTAAATAGGTACTTCATCATCGCCATCACGGCTCGTGACGATCCCTGCCTTCATGCGGGTCATCAATACGACCTTCCAGAACAGGGGAAAGTATGCCCTCGCATCGAACATGTAGCGGCTGTAATCGACATTGGCGAACAACACCTTATTGGCTAACTCGGCACTCAGTGACATGTATGACCCACTTGATGCGTTGAATATGTAGTCACGCGCGTCTCGTGTGATAGTAAAAGCATTGGCAACCGTCCATTTGGGTATTGTGTCATCATATAGACTGTAACCCGTTTCGGGCGGCTCGTAGGTTCTTGAGATGTCCAGTACCTGGGTACGCTCTACTCTAAAATTGTAGTTGAATCGGGTGTAATCAAGATAGAATGGAAAAGAGAAATTGGTTGAAAGACCAAGATCACGTTTGTTGTAGTAATCCCAATTGCGATTGACATAATAGAGATCGATGCCGGCGGACGTTCTTGTGTCCAGGAACCACGGTTCGACAAAACCAACCTGGAAGTTGGTCAATCTTCCACCCAGCTCAAATTTTGTGTGGATACGCTGACCCCGGCCGAAAATGTTTGGATGAGACACCTCTATGTACCCGGTAAGCCTATCTTGCGCTGAATATGAGACACCACCGCCGAACGTACCCACCCCTTCTTTCTCTTTGACATTGAATATGAGATCTATGTTGCCGCTGTCGTCAGGCGTCCCGGGCAGTACCTGAACGTCCTCGAAGAATCCCAGATTGAAGATCTCCCGCTGGCTCCTCACGACACCCGCACGCCGGTATCGCTCCCCGGGAATGGTAAAGAGCTCTCTTCTTATGACCTTCTCTCTGGTCCGGAAATTACCGGTGATTAATACGCGTTCTATGTTTGCCGGCGAAGATTCATTGAATACATATTCGATGTCGATTATGCTATCCCTCACATTCTCGATCGGCACGATAGAGCCGTATATGTACCCCTCATCCGCGTAGATCGAATACATGTTCTGCAGGCTCTCTTCTGATTTTGCCAGGTTGTAGACGCCACCACTTTCCAGTCTGATCATGTTCGTTAGATATCGGTCAGGGAACAATGTGTTGCCGTTGAATGCAATATCGCCAACGTAGTATTTCTTGTTTTCCACGAGGTTGATGGTTATCGTGAATCTATCACCGATCACATCGATGACGGGCTGTTCCACTGCCACGTCGAGGAAACCGTTCTCCTTATAGAACGCAGCAATCTTCTCTATGTCTTCAGCCAATTTCTCTTCAGTCAATTTTCCTGAACGAAGGAATCCGATTTCTTTGGTATCCATCTTTCCCTTGATCTTCTTATCGGAGAGCGAATTATTACCGTTGATTATGATCTTATCAATACGGGGCTGACTGCCTTCATCGATTATGAAGAACATCCTGGCCTTGTGCAGAGTGTCGATGGCTATGCTATCGCGCACCCTGGTGTCGTAGAAGTGTTTTTCGTCGTAGAGCTCCAGGATATTGTTGCGTGCATCAAATATGGTTTTGTCGTTGAGGATCTGCCCTGCCCGGAAACCTACTACCTTGTTTAAATCGCGGTCTTTTATTTTCCTGTTACCGATGAACTCGGGGAGATCCTTCAAGAATGGGGCCTCTTCGACGATGATCTTCACAAAAATCCCGTCACCGACAATAGAGGTGTCTATTGCAATGAAATTGAAGAGGCGCAGCTTGGAGAGATTGTTGATCGCTTCGGTCAGCTGTTCATTTTTGAATGTACTGCCAGCCGTGAAGCCACTCGTTTCAATAATTAGCTGATCGTCTGTCCATTTCGCGTCGACGTCGACGTCAACTATTGTATAACTCAGGAGAAAAAACAAAAGCATCATTTCTGTGTGAACTCTATTTTTTCTCCTGACCTTACGAGTTTGATACGCTTGCCTTCTTTGATGTTTCCCTTGAGGATCGCTTCTGAGAGTGGGTCTTCGATCAGTTTCCTGATTGTTCTCTTGAGCGGACGAGCGCCGAACTCGGCATCGAAGCCGGTTTCAACGAGTAGTTCTTTGCTCGACTCGTCCAGTTCCAATTTCATGTTTTTCTCGTGCAGTCTTTCTTCGACTTCGGTTATGAGAATATCGATGATCTGTTTCATGTCGTCCTTGTCGAGCTTCTTGAAGACGATTATTTCGTCAATGCGGTTGAGGAATTCCGGTGAGAATAGTTTCTTCACTTCCTCCATGAGTTTTGTCTTCATTTTTTCATACGAGACTGCATCGGTGATTTTGGTGAAACCCATACCGTCACTTCTTTTTATGTCGGCAGTACCGATGTTTGAAGTCATGATGATGACGGTGTTCTTAAAATCGACACGGCGACCGTATGAATCCGTGAGTTGTCCATCTTCGAGAATCTGCAGGAGGATGTTAAACACATCAGGATGTGCCTTCTCGATTTCGTCAAAAAGCACAACCGAGTAAGGCTTTCGTCGGACCTTTTCTGTCAGCTGACCGCCTTCCTCATAGCCGACATATCCAGGTGGTGCACCGATCAATCTTGATACATTGAACTTCTCCATGAATTCCGACATATCAAGGCTTATCAGTGAGTTTATATCACCGAACAGAAACTCGGCAAGACGTCGAGCGAGTTCGGTCTTACCCACACCGGTGGGGCCAAGAAAGACGAAAGAGCCTATCGGTCTCCTGGGGTCTTTCACTCCGGCACGGCTGCGCCTGACCGCTTTTGCGATAGCAGTAATCGCCTCGTTTTGACTGATTATCTTCTGCTTCAACTCCTCTTCCATTTTCAGTAATCTCTTTGATTCACGCTCTTCGATACGTGAAACAGGTATACCAGTCCATCGAGAAACGACAAAAGCAATATCCTCTTCGCTCACCGTTGGCCTGGCAACCTTGGTCGCTTTGTTCTGCTGCTGCAATTGGTCGATCAATTTCCTCTGCTCATCGCGCAGTTGTGCAGCATCCTCGAACTTCTGCTCGGCAACAAGCTTCTCCTTCTTTACTTTGATGTCGTTTATCTGCATCTCCAGTCCGGCCGTTGCGTCGTCCTTCACGATTTTCGAAAGCTTCACTTTGGCACCCGACTCGTCGATGACGTCAATCGCCTTATCGGGTAAGAATCTGTCGGTGATATAGCGATTCGATAACCGCACAGCAGCCTCAAGGGCTTCATCAGTGTACGCTATCAAGTGGTGGTCCTCATATTTCTTGCGCAGCCCCTGCAATATGCTGATCGTCTCCTGCACGGTTGGCGGGTTCACCATGATGGGTTGGAAACGACGCTCGAGTGCGCCGTTCTTTTCGATATAGCGCCGATAATCCTCGAGGGTTGTCGCACCCACGCACTGAATCTCACCGCGTGCCAGGGCCGGTTTGAGTATGCTTGAAGCGTCAATTGCGCCCTCGGCTGCTCCGGCGCCGACGATCGTGTGAAGCTCATCGATGAACAAGATGACATCCTTGTTGCGCGTAACTTCGTTGATGACTGCTTTTAATCTTTCCTCGAATTGGCCCCGGTATTTTGTCCCGGCCACGATCGAAGCCATGTCGAGAGAGACGACTCGTTTGTTCTTCAGTGAATCAGGGATATTCCCGGCGACGATGTCTTGCGCGAGCCCTTCGACGATTGCAGTCTTGCCAACGCCTGCCTCACCCCCAAGTACCGGGTTGTTCTTCTTGCGACGTGAGAGGACTTGAATGACCCTTTCGATTTCGTTCTCGCGGCCGATTATGGGGTCTAGTTTCTCCTCTCTTGCTAACTGTGTGAGGTCCCTGGAGAAGAGATCTAACGCCGATCCTCGTTGTTTACCACGGCTCTTACTCGTCACCACACCCTCGGGTCGAAGGAGTTGTATGATTTCGTTCTTCACTGTTTCGTAGTCTACTCCGACCGATTCGAGCACTTGAGCGCCAAGGCTTTCCGGTGTTCGAATGACCCCCAGTAGCAGGTGCTCGGTGCCAACATACGAATGGCCAAAATTCTTTGCTTCTTCCATGGCATAGTTGAGACACACTCGAGCCTCGTTACTGAAGGGCACATCAATCTTTCCACCGGGACCGGTGCGAATAGAATTCTCAATGCTCTTACGCAGTTCATTTAACTCAATGCCTAAATTTATGAGAACCATGGCGCCGACGCCTTCGCCCTCCTTGATCATCGCCATGAGCAAATGCTCGGTACCAATGAAGTTGTTCTTGAACTTCAATGCTTCATCGTGTGCAAGGTGTAGAATTTTCCTTACCCTTTCGGTAAATCTCTCCTGCAAATCATCCTCCTTACTAATCCATTGTATTCAAAATTGTATATTTGTCAACTATTTAGACAATTTTGACGGCTGGTGAGTTTAATAGTACGCATCAAGAACAGCAAACCGCTGCAATTCAGAACCATGCTCTTTTTGGTTGTTCAGATAGATAAATCTAGGCGAGGGCAAAACGTGCGAAGAAGTTGAAAAATTGTCGAGGTCTGTTTACCAGACGTAGTCTCGGTAAGTCTTTGGCATAAGATAGTGCAATCGACTCACCGGCAAACTTGAGATGTTCACTCGTGTATACTCTTCTGGGAACGGCTAACCTAAGATGATCTTCGAAAACCCCAGCACGAACCCCGGTGTCGAGGAAGACCTGCGCCGCTAGTGAGAAGGCATAGTAACGCTCGATCTTCTTGGGAAGGACAACGACTCCATGGCCACCGACCGGTTCAAAGATGGCGACCTTGTTCTCTTTCAGTATCTGTGCCAGATACCTGATGCTGCTGATGTGAGCACGCAGGTGATTTTCATCAACGGCATCTGACAATCCCACAGCCATTGCGGCAACGTCACGTGCCGCCAATCCACCAGAAGTGGGGTAAGCTTCCTGTCTAATGATCTCGAAAACGAGTTTGTCATGTAATGACCTTTTACGTGTGCCTATGAAGCCACCGATGTTGACCAGACCGTCCTTCTTGTTACTTAGATACAGAATATCCGCCAGTTTGAACATGCGTTGGCATATTCTGCGGATACTCATTCTGGACTTACCACACTCTTTTATCAGGTGGGCATTGTCGGCAAAACGGCTGGCATCGAGAACTAAAAGGATATCATGTTTCCGTGCGATTCTACTGGCCTGGGCTATGTTGTTCAGGGATACGGGCTGACCGCCCTTGATATTATTAGTGACGGTCAGGATCACCAGCTTCACATCCTTTATTCGCCGGATGTGCCTTTCGAGCGCTTCGATATCTATGTTACCAAGAAAAGGCGGTTTTGTTGATGGTAGATCTATCGCATGACAACCCATCGATTCAATATTACAACGCGTTGTTTCGAAATGGGTGTTGGCGAGCACGGTGTTCCCCGGTTTCAGCAACATCCTGAAGAGGATATTCTCGGCACTCCTTCCTTGATGTACTGGCTGGATAAAGGAAAACCCGGTCAGCCGTTTAGCTTCTCCGACGAATGCTTCGAAAGAGCTTTGTCCTGCGAAATCTTCTCTGGCTTCCACCATCGCCGCCCATTGACGCGTAGTCATTGCGCCCGTGCCAGAATCAGAGATGAGATCGATGGTGACGCATTTTGCAGGGAAATAGAATGGATTATAGCCAGCTGCATCGAGAATTTCCTTCCTGGCGCGGCGTGAGACACGGGGGAGAGGTTCGACAACCTTTATCCGGTATGGCTGCATCAGTTATTGTACCTCGCTCAACTTCCTCTTTATATCCTTGTTACTCGGCTCCATTTCCAGTGCTCTCTCGTAAGCGTCTTGGGCTTTGCTTCTGTCCCCCAGTTTTAGGTAGACATCCCCCAGGTGTTCGAAGATCACCGCATCCTCAGTGATTTCGCTCGCCCGCTGCAGTTCATCTAGGGCATCTTCATATCTACCCATCATGTAGAAAATCCAACCGCGCGAATCAATGTAGTATCCATTGTCTACTTCAATCTCCAATGCCCGGTTAACCAGTTCCAAAGCGTATTCGAGACTATCGCTACGCTCAGCGTACGTATAGCCAACATAGTTCAAAGCCACCGCATTCATGGTATCGACTTCGATGATTTTCTGAAAAGTCCGGAATGTCTCTTCGTCTCTTTCCAAGCGCGAGGTGAGACTCGCCAATGCCTGGAGTGACGCAAGATTATCTGGGTTCTCCCTTAACGATCTCTTGTAGTAGTAGTATGCATCACTGTCTTTCTGGAGGGTCTCCGCGATTGCACCCAGCAAGTAGTATATCTGTGTGAGGTCACCGCCCCGGTAAGCTGCCTCGGCAAAGGCATGCTCCGCGAGATCATACTCCTTCTCCTCGAGAGCCACGAAGCCCATGTATACCCATAACTCGATGAAGTCAGGGTCGATCCTTATCGCATCACGAATCGCAGAGAGTGCCCTATCATGCTCTCCCTGCTCAAGATATATGCGCGCCACATAGAAAGCTGAGTAGGTATCCCTGGGGTCATGCCTCAGCGTAATATAGAATTCATCGAGTGCTGACTCCACCGAACCAAGCTTGTAGTGTGCAAAGCCAAGGCTGCGCCTAACGTGGGTGTTGCTATGGTCAATTGCCAGTATTTCGTTCGCCATCTTTATTACATTGTCGTACCGGTCAGTATCGATATATATATCCATGAGTCGCTGTGCGACATTGAGGATGAAGGTATCCGCATTCGCCTTCTCGTAGTAGTATATCGCAGAATCATTAATGCCGAGCATGTCGAAACCCGTGCCGATGCCAATGATAGCTGTCACGCTCGTCGTGTCCCGGGCATAACCATCTCTGTAGTATTCGATAGCGGTCAAATGATCATTTGCTCGACCAGCAAGCGCGCCCAGCTTGACGTACACTCCGGTTGTCTTCAGGTCAATCGGCATACGCTCGAGAATTGCTATTGCTTTTTGGATCTGATTCCCTGCCTCCAGGAGCGTAGCGATTGCGAGATATGTCTCCAGTCTTTGCGGATCCAGTTCCAATATTTCCGAGTAGTAATCGATTGCTCGGCTTAAGTCACGTTTGCCAATGTAGCCGAGAGCGACGATCTGATAGAGTTTAATGTTACCGGGGTCGATCTCGAGTGCTTCTTGGGCATAAGTCAGGCCTTCATCGAATTGCTGGGTCATATACAGGACGCTCGCAAGCGAGACGTATATCTCGATAGCATCGGGCTCCAGTTCGAGCGCCTTCTTGTAGTATTCAATGGCTTGTACGCTCTTGCCTTCGAGCTCTAGCTGGTTGCCAATGCTGTATAATTCCAATGCATTGTCGCCGTTATACAACAACAGCGATAACGCTAGAATTCTAGATATACAGAAAATAGCCATAACTTGTTTGGGCTCTTCAGTGGATCATTGTTATATAGATTATAATCGAGAGACAATCCGATGCGTCTTGCTGACCTTTTGTAAAACCCTAGTAATCCGATGACGTGTTGGTGGTATACAGTAGTATCCCCTTTCGTGAAAATGAAACGCGGTTCCAGATCAATACCGAAATTATCAGAGGACACGACATTGAACATAAAATCCAGTGCAACATCATAACGGTAATCAGCACCCGAGTTGATGTCCCATCCCGCGTAGTCCCAATGAGGATAGTAGCCTATATCTACTGACCATAAGAACCTCTTCGCGGTTTTCAGGCGCAATGAATAGTGGTAATCACGTGGTGCTAATTTCAACCTGAAGCGATTGAACACAGGCGTTCCCTCAACGTCGTAGTCGATGTCATGTATGCAGTCATGCATAAAGTAACCGGTGATGACGTAGTTTCTAAAGAAATAATCGAGGCCAAAAGCGATGTAGTAATGAGCATATCTTGGGTCGATCGATACGCCGCCGGTTTGTTCAGCCATATCCAGATCATCGCGGTAGAAAACATATGTCGAGATGTTTCGATGCCTGAGTGTGGTACAGTAGATTTCGAACGATGCATCCAGGTTGTATCTGATGGTATCGCTGTTCAGGTATTTACCCATGAATCCACCGCCATGGAACTCGAGTGGAATTTCTAATGAAATGATCAATGAGAAGGGGAGAAGCATCAATGCGCAATAACATCTTTCATGAATTGACATTCTGTGCAAAAACATGCTATCGAGCCGCCACTTGTTTAGTTACCGGCTCAGCCTGTAAATCGCAGTCTTTCCTACCTGTTATTCGCACATCGTAGAATTGTCCAAGTTGCAGGTCATCACCCTTGACGATGATATGACTGTCGATCTCAGGCGTGGTGAATTCTGCATGACCGATATATGAATCTTTGCGTGCGTGTATGAGTGTCTTGTGCCGTGTGCCGATTCGGCACACGTTCTTCTGCGAAAGGATCTGCTCCTGCAATTTGATTGCGCATTTGTAACGCTGCTCAATGACATCCTCGGGGAGTTGCTCTAATCCTGCCGCTTTGGTACCCGGTTCCTGGAAATAGGGGAAGACCCCCAGCCAATCAAAGTAGCCTCCGGTCACGAATGCCATGAGTTCATCAAACTCAGCATCCGTTTCAGTCGGGTAGCCGACGATGATCGTGGTTCTCACCGAGATGCCCTTTGTCTTCTTGAGTCTCTTCAGAACTCTCTCGATGCGACCCCGATCCGTGTTACGGTTCATTGCACTCAAGATGCGTGAATTGATATGCTGGATCGGCATGTCGATGTACTTGCATATCTTCTCGTTACGCTCGATCTCTTCGATGGTATCCCAGTCGATTGTCTTTGGATGAGCGTACAAGAGCCTCAGCCATACTACACCTGGTATCTGTGACAGCTCGCCGAGTAAGGCGCGAAGCATAGGTTTACCATACAAGTCGGTGCCGTACCGCGTAGTATCCTGGCCGATTATTATGAGCTCGCGTATTCCCAGCTTGACCAACTCATAACCTTCCTTTACTATTTCATTGAAATCGAAGCTGTGGTAGGGACCTTTGATGGCGGGTATTGTGCAATATGAGCAGTTGTTAGAACAACCCTCAGAGACCTTTAAGTATGCATAGCCGCGTGTGGTTGGGAGACGTGCATGAAAATCATTAGCCCGCGGAGAAAGTGATTTGAGTAATTTTGGTATGTCTTCTAGTCTAAACCAACCAGTTACCTCTGGATACTTGGCCTTTAGCTCATTCTCGTATCTGTTCACTGCGCAGCCTACCACATAGAGCTTTCTACCGTTCTCCGTGTGTTTGAGCATTTCCGCGATTTCGTTTTCTGTTTCTGCGAGTGCCGGAGCGATGAAGCCGCATGTATTTATGATCAGCACATCACTGCCTTGTGGTGAAGAGCTCACCACGATACCCGACGCGCCGAGCGCGCCAAGAATCCTTTCCGAATCGACCAGGTTCTTGGGGCAGCCCAGTGATACAAGGTTGACCTTCATATCTACAATAACGCTTAGGCAACCCTTAATAGTTTGACGATTGCTGAAGCAACAAGCCGGCGGTTCTCGTCGACAATGGTCGACTCGGCTTCAATCAACCGGTGTTTAGTGTTGACGATCCTTGCCCGTGCCGTGTAGGTCTGGTCGACATCCATCGCTTTTCTGATACGCATATTGAGTTCTCCAGTTACTGACTTGTAGCCTTGCTTAAAGGCAGCCCATACGGCCACTTCGTCGAGAATCGTCGCGATGACGCCACCATGAACGACCTTTTTATAACCTCCAGACCATGCTGGCGGGTTAATCGTCGCACATACGCCTTCATCGCACTCGGTTATCTTCAGTTTCAATCCGTTGTCATTGCGAACACCACAGGCAAAACAGGATTCGTCCATGAAGAATTCAGAACTCATCTACCTGGACTCCTTCGGGTGGGCTAAATTCGAACATCTCCCTGGATATCTTCTTGTTTATTTCTACCTCTGTGAATTCGAATTTGCTCTCGGTGCCCGCTTCATCGAGCACTGAAATACCAATAATCTCAAACGTTTTGTTTTGTATCCTTACCGTTATCTTGCGGTAGATATCGGTTTCGTCCTTTGGCTCCAGAGAAATCTCGTAGTAGTCTTCTTCTGCGGTAATTATCTCGGTGTCGTAGTTAGACTCGTAATCTTCAAAGAGCGCATCCGGACTTATCTGGAAAGGCATCTGTTCTAAATTCTGCCTTATCACCCTCTTTTCATCGGGCATGTAAATCCAGAGCGATATGCTGTCACCGACGTAGATTTGCTGGGGATCATCGATTTCCATTCTGAAGAAGTTAGGCTTCATATAATAGGTTCTTCCTTCGTAGCGTTGGCAGATCCCCGCTTCTTCATCGCAATACGTCTGTTCAAATTCCGCGTAGAAGCTATTCATATTCTTGTATCTCTTGATGGTCTTTTCTAGTACCTCATTGGCTTCGAGCGCAAGCAGTTGCGAGATAACTAGAAGACTCATCAGTAATACTCTTTTCATCGTCACTCCTTTCACATCAATCTTATATATAAATGACATTATGTCAACACTGCGGCCGTGAATTCATTCAGTTAGGCAATATACATTAGAGTAAAAGCTGCTTGCGAGTGACTGCTTGACAAAACAAAGAATCTGGAGACAATTGATTCTAGGTTTCTTTCCGAATAAACCGTCTAACATAACCACGACTACATAAACAAAGGAGAGGATTATGAAAATCAAAATTATTGTGTTGTTGGTAATGCCTTTTGTATTTGGTATATCGCAGAATCTACTGCTAAATCCCGGCTTCGAATCATGGGTCGGCAATCAGCCCGATTACTGGTTCGATGATGATTCGATTCTCATCTTCCAAGAGGATGTAATCGTCCACAGTGGCACGTTTAGCGCCAAGGACAGTTTGATATCGCAAGTACAATCCTATGCAGATTTTTCTCAGGGCAGATTCCCAATACAAGAGAATACGCAGTATACGTTCACGATATGGGCCTGGGATAATGATTCTGCTGGTCGGGTACGTCAGTGTGTCTCCTGGTGGCCCACTGGTTCATCATGGTCTAATGACTATTCAGTAGATAGCCTTAGTTGGCAAGAGCTGACCTACACAGTGACCTCGCCTGCCGGTGCAGAATCGGCACTCGTGTTCGTCAGGGCATATGACATTTCCCCGGCGTGGGATGGCGGCGCGGTTTTCTACCTAGATGATGCCTATTTTAGTCCGCCTGCAGCCCAGCCGCCGACTATACTCAGATCATGGCATACGCCAACAAACCCGGGAACCAGTATAACCTCCGAGATCTATGCGCATACGGTCGATAACGGTACGATTGACTTTGACACGCTTTTCTACGGTGTAAACAACCTGCAATCACCCACTACACTGACCCATATCTCGGTGGCTAATGATACCTTTTATTACGAAATTCCAGCACAAACAGCTGGTGATACTATATTCTACTACCTTAAATTTGTCGACAATGACGGGCTCGTCGCGGTGTCAGATACTGGCGCATACTATAACGGGGCACTGAATGTCTTTATTAACGAGGTCTACTATGACACACCAGGGGCTGATTCTGGATGTTTCACTGAAGTATTTGGGCCAGGTATGATGAATCTCAATGGTTTCACCTTGGTCGGCGTAAATGGCAACGACGGCACAGATTATGCCACCATCGACCTAGGCGGATACGTAATCCCGAACGATGGATTCTTCGTAGTCGGTGACAATCCGACAGTGCTGAATGTCGATCTTGTCGACATACTGGCAGACTTCCAAAACGCTGATGACAATGTTGAACTTAGATTCAATGGTATAACGATTGACGCGCTAGGCTATGGAATACTCAATGGTTGGGTGTTCACAGGTGAGTGGCTGCCAGCAGTAGATGTGATGGGCGGACACAGTCTTGGACGCTATCCAGACGGCCATGATACCGATGACAACTCGCTTGATTTCAATGATTATGAGGCACCAACACCCGGTATCACAAACCCTGCGGTTGGCATTGCGGACTACCAGAAAGTAGCTGATCTGGTGCCAGTGCCTGCCATTACGAATCCAGTCCGACCGGGTTTACGTTATGGCGTTCTCATTAGGGATGTGGGGTTTTATCCGTTCTCAATATATAACACGATGGGACAGGTCATAGAAGAAGTCTCTGAGCCCGAGAAAGAGATAACATTATTGACCGGCGTCTATTTTCTAAGACTGAACAATGCAGCCGGATGGTGCGCAAAGGTCGTTGTGTTTAAATAGGCCATAAATCTGCTGCACCGAGCCATCTGATTGTTTACGTGAAAACGAAGTATACTTAATGCGATAGTTTATTATTACAACAAAACAGCCGTAATATAGTAAAATTAACTAATCTCTTAATGTAGTTTCGAGAAGATATTTCAGTGGCTACTCTGTTATCTTCTAAGCACGCTGGGTATGGTTGCTTCAGAACGCGGTGCTTGGTTGAATCCAAGTCGATTCATTAGTGATTCGTACTTCTGGGCAGAGAGGATGAGCCCGCCGCTCAGTTTCTTATCGGCCGAAGAATACAGACCGGAGAGCTTCACATAACCCAGGGATAACTCGAGACCGGCATTCCAGTCAAATTCCTTGTCAGCAAAGAAGTACGCGCCAATGCCCTTATAGGGTCGTAATTGCACTCCATAATAGAAGGTGAAGATACTATCAATGCCTTCATATTCGACCTCGAAATTGAGCGTCAGGTAGTCTTCATAGGGCATAACCGCGATCCCTCCGCACATGTGTTTCTTGGTTCCAATCGTGATTTTGTACCCTAACGACCATTTCTTAATCACCCGACCCTCAATGCCCAAAATATGGTTCGTGGTGTCACCAAATTGAAATGCATAGCCCAGTGAAAAGGCACCAGGCAATTTATAGCCGAGCCCCAGCTCGAATATTTCGACCGTATCGGTCTTCTTTACACCGAATCCCAGGTTATTGGCCGAAGCGCCTGATGTTATCGTCTCAGAACCCATATGATATGTCACGAAGGTTTCGGCGCCGGTGCGAATACCGAGCCCTGCAGGATTTGAGAACATGCTTATCGAACGAATTGGTAACGATGTAAAGTTCGCTGCATAGAATGGATTACCAACAAACGAGAAGATCACCAACAGTATCATGCTACCTCCAGTATATTTTTGTCCATACGCGTTGCATTGTAACTCAGACCCTTGTCAAGAAACTCTCTGCAAACTGATTTCATGAGCCAATCTTTCCTCATGGCTATACGACAATCAGACCATCTGACAATCGAACAATCAGACCATCCGACAATTAGACTATCAGAGTGATCTGCCACAATACTACATCAAGAAGATATATCGCAGGACAAATAAAATCGTAAAGATAATAAGAATCGGATGGACTTCCCTTATTTTTCCTGTCACCAGTTTGAGCAGGGTATAGAAGATGAACCCCACGGCTATGCCTTCGGTTATCGAATAGGCATATGGCATGATGACAATGGTCAGGAATGCTGGAATCGCTTCAGTAAAATCCCGCCAATCGATCTTTGTAACCCCCGACATCATCAGGGTGCCGACTATGATCAGCGCCGGTGCGGTCACCGGATATAGGACACCGCCTTCTACGGCATAGCCACCACCGATCATCCTGACGAGCGGATAGAATAGGAGCGCGACGAGAAAGAGTATGCCGGTGGTAACGTTAGCCAATCCCGTCCTTGCACCGCTTGCCACGCCCGTGGCACTCTCTATGTAACTGGTCACCGTTGACGTACCCATTATTGTGCCGGTAACCGTTCCAACCGCATCTGACAACAGTGCCTGTC